>NZ_JBHFKV010000001.1:0-255778 GCF_042879355.1 Photorhabdus sp. RM71S
TCGGTCAGTTGTGTATAGGCCATAGTGCATTTTCCTTTGGCGAGAAAGATGCCTACTATAGCAACTGACCGCCCTTCTGAAAAATTGCACTTATTAGTCGAATCTGCCATGAGTGAATATTTCAAGGTGTATAATTAAAAAACAAATTAGATTTATTGCTTAAATTTCATGATATTGATGAAGTAGCCCTAAGTATTTTATGCTAATACTTAATTATAGTTATACCTCTTACATTCAAAATAGGGTATTCAATAGAATCACGTAATTTTAACTTAATATCTTAAATAGTCATAAACATTCTGAGGTTTGGTTTGCAAAATTATATAAAAACCTTAATTATCAAAAAATTGACTTCCCTGAAATAGATACCCCCAAAATGAAATTCTCTTGGAGAACAAACGATGAATAAAACATTAAGGAATATATCCTTATTCACAGGTATTATATTTGGAAACCTGGTATTATCTCATGCCGCAATTATTCCAGCAGGTACATTATTGTCAGTTAATCAAGATATCGTTCGCAATAATGGTTCGGAACCTGTGTCTCTTGATGTTCATAAAGTTGAAAATGATGTTGAATTTAATATTATTCATGATTTTTTTAGTGGATTAATCAGAGCGGGCAGTGATGGAAAAATCAATCCTGATTTAGCGATCAGTTGGGAAGCCAAAGATAATAAAGTGTGGTTATTTCATCTAAGAAAAGGAATAAAGTGGTCTGATGGCTCCCCTATTACTGCCCATGATGTGGTTTTTAGCTGGCGACGTTTAGTTGATCCCAAAATTGCCTCTCCGTATGGCAGTTATCTTGGAAACATGCATGTAGTCAATGCCAAAGATATTGTTGCTGGCAAGAAAAAAACCGATGAATTAGGTGTAAAAGCGCTGGATAATTTAACTTTGGAAGTGACGTTAGAACAACCCGTATCCTATTTTTTACAGATGTTGGCCTACCCTGTTATGGTACCTATAAGCCAAAAAGCGGTTGAAAAGTATGGCGAAAAATGGACTCATTCCGATGTATTTGTCAGTAGTGGGCCATTTAAGTTATCCGAATGGGTTGTTAATGAGAAAGTTGTGGGTATCAGGAATTCACAATATTGGGATAGTGCTCATACTGTTATTAATAAAGTCACCTACCTTCCAATAGCATCAGAAACGGCAGATATCAATCGTTATCTAGCCGGAGAAATTGATATCACCAAGAATATCCCGTCGATTTTATTTAAATCCTTAAAGACAAAATTAGGTAATCAAGTTCATATCACACCAGCATTAGGTGTTTATTATTATGATTTTAATAATAAAAAACCACCTTTTAATGATTTCAGAGTCAGGCAGGCATTAAATTTGGCTTTAGATAAAGAGATTATAGCGAATAAAGTTTTGGGGCAAGGTCAAGAACCTGCTTATAATCATACTCCACCAAATACTGGAGGAATGAATTTAGGGCAACCTGATTATGCATCATGGACACAACAAGCAAGAATTGAGAAAGCTAGGAAGTTATTAAATGAAGCGGGTTATAATAGAAGTAACCCATTGAAATTTAAACTTCTTTATAATACGTCAGAAGAGCATAAACGGATTGCTATTGCGGCGACTTCAATGTGGAAAAAAAGTCTGGATGTAGATATTATTTTGCAGAACCAAGAACGAAAAGCTATGTTGGATGTTATTCATCAAGGTAATTTTGAGATGGTGAGATATGCACGGATCGCTGATTACGATAATCCTGCCTCGTTTTTAAATAATTTTGTTACTGATAGTTCTAATAATACATTCTTATATAGCAATCATACTTATGATGATTTGATAAATAAAGCTAAAGCAACAAATGATCGAAAATATTTTCAGCAAGCAGAAGATATTTTGGCAAAAGATGTACCAGCAATTCCTGTTTATTACTATATCGGTGTCAGATTAGTCAAACCTTATATTGGTGGGTATTATATGAGCCCATTGGGTTTTGTGTCGACAAAAGATCTTTATGTTATTAAACATTAGTAGAATATTATTATAGTACTTAAGTAGATATTACGGTTTTGGACAGGTTGGTTGTTTTAAACCGTAATATGAGATATGAGATGATTTAATATTTTAATCAATTGTTTTTATTACCATATATCGATAATTTTTTATTTTAATTATCTGAATAGGAATATTCTGATGAAAATATATCACCATAACTATAAATAAGTGTTTTTAAGATAGCGGGCGTTACCTAAGATGCATCAACTGTCTATTATATGAACCATATCGAATAAATTAGAAAAATCATATCGTTTTATATTACAAAAAATAGTAACAGGCATATTTCAAACAAAATTTCAATAACTTAATATAATTAGATTGTTAATCAATTTATGAAATGGATAATCATATTATATTTATCTAGAATTGATAGCTAAGTCCTGGGGCTTTATTTGTCGTAGATAAATTATCCTGTAAAATGGAGGACACTATTATGTATAAACATAAAGTGAAAGTGATGACTTTATCCGCTACGATAATTACAGCTTTATTTAATGGCGCATGGGCTCATGGTTATATTGATAGTCCAGGAAGTCGTGCATTCCTTTGTTCTGCACAGGGAAATGAACAAAATACGGATTGTGGGTTAGTTAAGTATGAGCCTCAATCTCTTGAAGCTAAGAAAGGCTTTCCGCAAACTGGTCCGGAAGATGGCCATATTGCTAGCGCTGGCATTGGTCATTTTGGCTCATTGGATGTTCAAACTGAAGATCGCTGGAGAAAAATTCCTATTACTGCCGGTGATATTGAGTTTCAGTGGGAAATTATGATTCAACACAAAACCTCAAGTTGGGAATATTTTATTACCAAACCTAATTGGGATCCCAATAAACCTTTAACCAGAGAGCAATTTAATAGTACACCTTTCTGCTTTGAGGATTATCAGGAAAAAATGCCGGGCAACCGAGTTATTAATAAATGTACCTTACCAGAGGGTTATCAAGGCTATCACGTTATACTGGGTATTTGGACAATCTCAGATACCTTAAATGCATTTTACCAAGTAATTGACACAACAATTAGCCCTGCTTGATTATAAAATAACTATTATCGGGAACAGCATGATGCTGTTCCTGTTTATCGAACTTCTTGTTCCATCTATTGAACTCAATTAATATAGGTTTGCTCCCAAATTATGTGGAACAAACCTACGCAACAAAGCTCAAAGACCGAATTTTTCTTTAAGTTTATCAAGCTGTTGTTGTTGAAATAGCTCAAACTTAGCTCTTGGCTGCTGCAAGCGTATAGAATCTAACATTGGATCTTTGACTTCCGTACGAATGCCGCTCATCTGTTCAAGTACAGCCAATCCACAGAATGGTACATAAGACTCCGCATACCCGCCTTCATGAACAACGACTAGTTTTCCGTCGCATAAACTATCTGCTGCCTGTTGCACTAGCTGGGTCATCTCCCGAAAACTTTCACTATGGAGCTGCATCCTGGCCAAAGGATCCACCGCATTCGCATCATAGCCACAGGCAACAATAATCAGTTCCGGTTTAAAACGTTCAAGCGCTGGAAGTATTATCTGTGTCATTGCATAGATATAGCTATTATGTCCGGCTCCAGCAAGTAATGGGATATTCAGGTTATAACCTATTCCTTCACCTTCCCCAATATCATCTTCACCGCTGTATCCTGGAGGGAAGCAACCATCCTGATGTATCGAGATGGTCAAAACATCAGAACGCTCCCAATAAATATGCTGAGTACCATTACCGTGGTGAACATCCCAATCAATGACCGCAACTCGTTTTAAATCAAAACGTGCTTTTGCCTGTTCAATTGCCAATGGGATATTTGCTAGAAAACAAAATCCCATGGACTTATCAGGTAAACAGTGATGACCTGGTGGTCGAGAAAGGCTGTAAGCATTATCAAGCTCACCGCTAAGCACTGCTTCCACCGCCGCACAAGCAAGGCTGGCTGAAAGCTTAGCAATTTCATAGCTTCCCGGCCCCAGAGAGGCTTCTATACCAAGCATTCCTCCACCATTATCACTGACTTGCTTAAACCGCTTCAGGTACTCTTCCGGATGAATTTTACGTAGTGTTTGCTCATCAATAGGCGATGCCGAAGAAAGGTGCAAAGAGTGGCTCAAGCCCGATACATCCATCAAATTTTTTAGCCGCCTTTTTGTTTCCGGCGATTCAGCATGTGCAGTTCCAGAAGTAGGTTGAACCCAACCACCGACAGGTAAAGTAACTACATACGCGCCAGTACTATGCCAAAAACAATGTTCATCAAAGAAAAACCCTGTTTTTCGTTTCATCACCCTTCCTTATATATTAAATTAATTAACATATCATTAATATAATCAAAACAAAAACAGATTATGCCTAAGCCTCCCTAATATTCGTGGGCACCGATGAGATAACCCGAACAAGTATGTTCTGACCTCTAAATCCAGCACTTAACTGCTGGATTTAGAGGTCAGAACCACTCGGTGAAGCCCCATGTCGTGGTAAAGTCTCTAAGTATTTTCAGTTGTATGTTGCCCTGAATTCCAACAAATGCAAGATGGTCATCCTTTCTCATACACCACTCGAATCCTCCAGACGAACGCTTAACCACAGCCATATCTTCCCATTTTTGTTGGTACTGAGCTTTACAGATAAGTATCTCGTGAGCGTTGTAGCCAAGGTAAGCCCCGTGATCACTTACAGGGGAGGCCCGGCAAATAAAGCCAAGGTAGCCTCCCCTCTTTCCTTCCCAGACGCACTCAAATTTTTGGTGTGGTATAGTGCTCTCCCATATTGCCAATGACACGCTCCCCGGCGCTGCATGAAACTTACTAGCCACCGTTACAGCAGTCGCGTAATCACCCGCTGGATACGGATGAATAATATAGGATTTTCCTGGGATCGGAGTATCGTTGCCTGTGAGTATTCCCATAATCATTCTTCGTTAGTTTATGTGGTATTCACATTCATTTAGGTAGATATTTTAATTATTGTGTCTTTTTAATGAAGCTCAATAATCAACATCAGTATCCTGATATATAAATATCTAAAAAATTCATAATAAATGACATCTACAATCCAACCATGAATTTCGACACAAGGATATTATAACTTTTATTGTTTATTTGAATTTTAATATTCGATGGCTTTGTGTGGCGTATGGCACAAAGGTGACAGTAAAAATCCGCCTTCGCCCCACCCCGAGTATTGTTTCTGTGCTGCTGAAATGAACATTTCCACCAAACAGTCTTGTTCATAGTAACGTTCAATGCATTGATATTTTGTGTTTTTTCTCAGTGGTATCATTTAGTGACATTCCTGACCACATTGTCGCCTTCAAATTTTATAGGTGGTTGAATGTGCATTTGACATATTTGAGTTTGATGTTTGCTCCTTTTGTTTTATAATAAAAAGTATGTTGTAACTAATTGTGTTATTCAAATGAGTAAATATTTATCAATTGAAGATTTGAATAGTTGTTTTCAAAGACAAGAGAATAAGTTGAAACAACTGTATGAACAATTAAATAGCTATTCTTTGTTGGCCGCTCATGTGTTTATTCTGCCTGATGTAGAAAAAGGCAGTGAACATGAGCCAGTAACGAAAATAATTGTTAATGAAGCGACGGATAATGACGCATTAAATATAGGGTTAAATCATTACCAGAAGCTATTTATATATCACAACAACCAAAATATCAGCAGTAAAGCTGCCGTTCGTCTTCCCGGTGTATTATGTTTTTCTGTGAACCAACAACAATATCGCTCTGCTTTACTTTTGATTGAGGAAATTAATAAGTTGAAAGCAGAACTTGAACATATCGTAACTGTGCAATCAGGAGTGGATAAAGAACAACGGTTTGAGTTTGTTCACAGTCAGTTACATGGTTTGATAACTTTAAACGCTTACAGAACCATCACTCCCCTTATCAATCCCGATTCAGTTCGCTTTGGTTGGGCAAATAAAAATATCATCAATAAAGTCACAAAAGATCAAATTCTACAACGTTTAGAGAAAAGCTATAACGCTGGACGAGCAGTTTCCCCCTATTCTCGTGAACAGTGGGCAGCATTAGTCGCCAAAGAAATTATCGACATAAAAAAATTACCTAATGATGTGGTTTTAAAAATCAAACGTCCAGTGAAAGTGCAGCCCATTGCACGAGTCTGGTATGCGGAACAACAAAAACAGGTGCAGTATGCTTGTCCCCTGCCAATAATTGCATTTTATGTTAACTATGGCGATAACCAACCAAAGATAGGTAGACTTGCCAACTACGATGCCAATGCCATAGTGCATCGTTATAAACCCAAAGCCAAACCACTGGAATTGATTATTCCAAGGCTACATTTATATCGTGAGATTTAGCAAAAACCGCCGTAAACCCTTGTCCAGTGCGAGGGTGTCAGAAAGCGGTTGCTCCAGCATCTGCATGAACGCATGATATTTTTCCAGAATACTCCCGTACATTCTACTAACCGGAGCATTCGTCTCCGGTCAGTTTTTCATGTCTAAACAACAATTACTTCAAGCTGCCAACCATATCTTCCGGACGAACCCACTCATCAAACTCTGCGTCTGTCAGATAACCCAGTTTCATCGCCGATTGTTTCAATGTCAGCCCTTCTTTATGGGCTTTCTTAGCAATTTCTGCGGCTTTGTCATAACCGATATGTGTATTCAGCGCTGTTACCAGCATCAGAGATTCATTCAGCAACTGAGTAATGCGATCACGGTTAGGTTCGATACCAACTGCACAATGTTCATTGAAACTACGCATACCATCCGCCAGCAAGCGAACAGATTGCAGGAAGTTATTAATCACCATTGGACGGAACACATTCAGCTCAAAGTTGCCAGATGCACCGCCAATATTAATAGCAACATCATTACCCATCACCTGAGCACAAAGCATTGTCACCGCTTCACACTGAGTTGGGTTAACTTTACCTGGCATGATTGAACTACCCGGTTCGTTTTCAGGAATTGAAATTTCGCCGATACCACAGCGAGGGCCGGAAGCCAACCAACGAACATCGTTTGCAATTTTCATCATGGATGCTGCCAGACCTTTTAATGCCCCATGAGAATGAACCAGAGCATCACAAGTCGCCAAGGCTTCAAATTTATTTGGTGCAGTAACAAACGGATGGTTGGTCAGTTCAGCCAATTTCTTAGCAACACGAACAGCATATTCAGGATGAGTATTTAAGCCGGTGCCAACCGCAGTTCCCCCTAGCGCCAGTTCACAAACATGGGGAATACTGTCTTCAATGTGTTTCAGATTATGCGTTAACATTGCAGCCCAACCAGAAATTTCCTGACCAAGGGTCAATGGCGTCGCATCTTGCAGGTGGGTACGACCAATTTTAACGATATCCTTATAAGCTTCAGCTTTATCAGCCAATGTTTTTTGTAATATTTTCAGCTCAGGAATAAGGTGTTCACGCAACGCGATAACAGCGGCAACATGCATTGCTGTTGGGAAAACGTCGTTAGAACTCTGACTTTTATTGACATCATCGTTAGGATGGATAAGGCGTTCATTCCCCCTCACCCCACCAAGGATCTCGCTACCACGGTTCGCCAACACTTCGTTCATGTTCATGTTACTTTGTGTTCCAGAACCGGTCTGCCAGATAGCAAGCGGAAATTCTGTCGGATGTTTACCTTCCAGCACTTCTTTCGCAGCAGCAATAATTGCTTCTCCACGTTCTTGCGGCAGAAGGCCTAAATCCATATTGACACCGGCCGCAGCCTGTTTGGTCAATGCCAGAGCATGAATTAATGCAACCGGCATTTTCTCCTGCGAAATGCGGAAATGCTCAAGTGAGCGTTGAGTTTGCGCTCCCCACAATTGGTCAGCAGGTACTTCGATAGGCCCCATTGAGTCTTTTTCAATGCGAGTGGCTGCCATTACTATCTCTCCTTAACACACAGAATAATCGAATATGCATATACCCGTCATCTTTCAAGTTGCCTCTTTGTTGGCTGCACTCGGTCACATAGTTACCTATGCTCCCAGGGATTCGCTCTCTTGCCGTCGCGATGCATCTTGAAATCAATAGGGTATAATCAGTCTTTGCAGATAAACTGATTAGCATTCTGTTATCATGCCACATATTAGTTCCTGATTATGCCAACCAAGTCGTATTTATCGTATTGTGGTAGAAAGGAAATAGATTGATTTTTTTAAAAAGAGAGTAACGGCCATGTTGAAGATGATAAATCAGATCCAGCGCTATTCATGGGGAAGCAAAACCGCCCTGATGGATATTTATGGTGTTGAAAATCCAGATAATCTGCCAATGGCTGAATTATGGATGGGTGCCCATCCTAAAAGCAGTTCACTTGTAGTCAATCCAGAAACGGGAAAACCCATTGCCTTAAATGAATTAATAGCCAGTGATCCGGAAAAATATCTGGGGAAAAAAGTTTCAGATAGATTTCACCGTTTGCCTTTCCTATTTAAGGTATTGTGCGCCGCTCAACCTCTTTCAATTCAGGTTCATCCTGATAAAAAATCCGCAGAAGAGGGGTTTGCCAAAGAAAATATCGCCGGTATTCCGTTGGATTCCCCGGAAAGAAATTACAAAGATGATAACCATAAGCCCGAATTGGTTTATGCCCTTACCCCTTTCCGGGCAATGAATGGGTTCCGTCCATTAAACGAAATCGCGCAATTACTGAAATTTATTACTGCGGCCCATCCCAAAATTCCGTTCTTTATTCAGACACCAAATGAACAGAATCTTGCCTGCTTATTTTCCCAATTACTGAATATGAGTGGTAAACAAAAGCAGTTAGCTCTTGGCGTATTGAAATCAGCATTGAATAGTCGGCTCGGAGAACCTTGGGATTCCATCAAAAAAATGACGGCATTTTACCCTGACGACAATGGCCTATTTATTCCACTTTTACTTAATGTCATCGAACTTGAACCTGGTCAAGCCATGTTTCTATGCGCCCGCACGCCTCACGCTTATCTGGAAGGCGTTGCTCTTGAAGTGATGGCAAACTCAGATAATGTCCTACGAGCGGGCTTAACCAACAAATATATTGATATTCCTGAGCTAATGGCAAACCTTGACTTTATTTCAAAACCAACAAACACCTTATTTATGCTACCAAGACAGGAAAAAACAGCTAAAAATTTCCATATTCCAGTGGATGATTTTGCATTTTCTATTTATTCTCTATCGGAACAGTCAATTACGCTTGATAACAATTCAGCATCGATTGTTTTTTGTGTTGAAGGTCAAACAGTTATACAATCTGGCGAACACCAATTGAGAATTTTCCCAGGTGAGTCAGTATTCATATCTGCTGCCGAAAAGGCTGTGATAATTCACGGTGATGGTTTTACCGCCCGGGTTTTTAATTAATAATACCAATCTGGGCCTAAAACTTATTCACAGGCGCTGTTAAGCACTACTTACACTCCAAGTTGTGTTAACGGCCATTTTTATACCAAGAGAATGCATATTACCTGCAAAATATGCATTAAAAGGATGGATTTGCATTATGAAAAAATCGTTAGTGGCAATAGGCATTATTGTTGCCTTGGGAGCAGCCTGGACTGGAGCTTCATGGTATACAGGTAAACAGATTGAACAACGTATAGATCAATCTATTTCCCGCGCCAATGCTGAGATGAAAAAAGCCTTCCCTGAAACAGGTCTGATGTTACAGAGTAAAGATTTCCACCGTGGCGTGTTCAGTTCTGATGTCCGTCTTGTTCTGACAGCTAAAGACGGCGTTAAAAACGCAGAAATCAAACCCGGTGAAGAGATTTCAATTAAATCGGTGATTGATCACGGGCCTTTCCCACTTGCACAAGTGAAAAAATTAACCTTAATTCCTAGTATGGCTTCCGTACATTCCGAGCTGGAAAATAATGAATCTTTAAAACCCCTGTTTGAAATCACTAAAGGAAAATCACTGTTCACTTCTGATTCACGTGTCAGTTATAGTGGTTCTGTTATTTCTGATGTTGATATCGTCCCTGTCGATTTTGAAAAAAATGGTGCTAAGTTCAATTTTTCCGGCGCCAAACTGACTTCCGATCTCAGCCGTGATCTGAAAGAGATATCACTGGCAATCAAGAGTGACCAGTTAGTCATCAATAAAAATGACGAAAATTTCCTTGTCAAAGGTATTGATTTAAACCTAGCTAACAAAAAAGGCAAATTTGATATCTATATTGGCGATCAAAGCATCAAAATTCAGGAAATCAGCCTAAAAGGCATCGACAATGAAGATATGATGCTTTCCGGAGTTAAAATAGATTCAAATATCGGTGAAGATGAAACTAATCTGAAAGGAAAAATCACTTATAGTTTAGATGGTCTTAAACTGAAAAACATTGATTTTGGTTCTGGTAAGTTTGCAATTACTGCGGATCGTCTGGATGGTGAATCTGTCCGTAAGTTCACCCAAGCATATAATGATGCCACAACTAAATCCCTCGCGTCTGGTGATCTCTCTTCCGATGCGGCAAACACAGCGATTATTGACGCGGTATTTTCTAACCTGCCTATTTTGCTGAAAAACAATCCACAATTTGGTATTGAGCCATTGACCTGGAAGAATACTAAAGGTGAAAGCACCATTAATTACCAAGTGGGTTTGAAGAGCTTGCCGAAAGATAAAAGTAGCTTGTCTTCAATGAAAACAGAAGAAGCTATTCGCACTTTAATTCAAAACATGTCTCTGAATGTCACATTACCAAAACCTATGATGATTGAGTTCGCTACTCAGTCGATGATAATGAATGGTGTGGATAAAGCAAAAGCTGAACATAATGCTGAACAACAGATAAAACAGTTTGAACAATTAGGACAGTTGTTTAAAATTACCACGGTTGATAAAGATGCTATCAGCATTAAATTTAACTATGTAGACGGTAATGTAGAAATGAATGGTAAGAAAATGCCCTTACATCAGTTCATGTCTGAATACAATTTATCCGACCCTTCTGATGATGAAGCACCAGAGCAAATAGTGCCAGAAGGCGACACCCCCCACGACAATGGAAAAGTGAAAGCAGAAGGTACTGTGAAACCTGTGCAATAAAACGCGCCCATAAACGTTTTGTTAAATTGCCAGTCAACGTATGTGACTGGCTTTTTTATATAAAAAAGGACTGGAATGTGATTGACATAAAACTCCCACTAACAGATTTACACCGCCATCTCGATGGAAATATCCGACCGGAGACTATCTTAGATCTTGCCAACCAGCATAATATTCAGCTTCCAGCAAATGATCTGGAATCACTACTCCCTCACGTACAAATTATTGAAAATGAACCAAGCTTAGTAAGTTTTTTGCAAAAACTTGATTGGGGAGTGGCAGTATTAGCTGATTTGGACGCTTGTCGTCGTGTTGCTATCGAAAATGTTGAAGATGCCATCAATACTGGGCTAGATTATGCTGAATTACGTTTTTCCCCTTATTACATGGCGATGAACCACAAATTGCCGGTTGAAGGGGTCGTTGAAGCGATTATTGATGGTATCCGTTCTGTCCGTCAAAATAACGATATCGACATCCGTCTTATCGGAATTTTAAGCAGAACTTTTGGTGAACAAGCCTGTACTGAGGAATTAGCTAGCCTGCTGGCTCACCAGCAACATATTACTGCATTGGATCTCGCGGGTGACGAGTTAGGTTTTCCCGGCCATCTTTTTCAATCTCATTTTACCAAAGCCCGTGATGCTGGATGGCATATAACCATTCATGCCGGCGAAGCCGCTGGTGCTGAAAGTATTTGGCAAGCAATTAGGGAATTAGGAGCTTCTCGTATTGGTCATGGGGTAAAAGCCATTACCGATCCCGTATTGATGGATTATTTGGTTGAAAACCGTATTGGTATTGAAGCCTGTTTAACCTCAAACCTTCAAACCAGCACCGTCAATTCTTTATTGGACCATCCACTGAAACGATTCCTGGAAAAAGGTATTCTTGCTTCCATTAATACCGATGATCCGGCCGTTGAAGGCATCGATATCCGCCACGAATATGAAGTTGCCGCACCTGCCGCGGGTTTATCTATTGCTCAAATTCGCCAGGCTCAGATAAATGGGCTGGAAACCGCTTTTATCAGTGATGCAGAAAAACAGGCATTACGTATGAAAGCAGCAAGTCGTTAAATATAAACAGTGCAGGAATGGAGATTCCATTCCTGACTTATTTTGGCTATTTATTAGGGATCACGGTTATATAATCACTGACACAATTTATCAGCTTACTATCACTTGTGATCAGTGGAATCTTGTTGTGCTTCGCCTGAGCGACAATTAACCGGTCAAACGGGTCTTTATGTAGTTTTTCAGGTAAATCGCTCACAACAAGCGTATGCTCGCTTTTTATGGGGATTTCTATCAAACCAGCCTCAAACAACCCATCCCTGAACTGTTTGGGATCTACGGAAAAATCAGGCTTGTTGAGACTATTTTTGATGACCACTTCCCATACTGACGCCGCACTAAAACAAAGAGTTTTGTCGGTATCTTCAAGTATATCAACAATATCTGCTTTCAATTTTTCCGGTTCATATGCCATGAACAGCAGGATATTGGTATCTAACAACAAATCCATTAGGAGTATTTTCCTTCAAACATATCAATAACTTCGGTGCTGTTCATATCGTCAAAATTGGCGGGGACGCTACCTTTGCCTTTGAGAAAACCAAGCTTGCGCTTAGGTTTATCTTCTCTGTATGCGATGACTTTAACCAATGCATGACCATTCTTGGCGATCACTACGGGCTCACCGGTGCGAGCGACTTCCTGGATAATTCTGGACAGGTTAGTTTTCGCGTCGTAGATGTTAACCTTTTCCATAAAATGACCTCTTGTTGTACATACTTTAAGCATAGTTATTTTTATTGGTCTAGTCAATTTAGTTAGACTAATGGTTTGCTTACAACTTGCTAATTACTCAATTTAAAGGATATATCCCATGACCGTATATCATTACGGATTGCCTCAGAAGAAAAATCGCTGTTAGTGCCTACAATATAGGTTTATTGTTAAATGATTTTTTATATACCCTAGTCGCCTCAATTCATCATATTAACTATCTTTTTGGATAATTGAATCATTCCCTACCATAGATTTATATCTATTTTTATTTTAACCCCTTGGCATAACGTTGCGCCAATACTGCACACACCATCAACTGAATTTGATGAAAAATCATCAACGGCAACAACATTACACCAACCGTCGCAGCGGGGAATAAAACATTTGCCATTGGCACGCCATTAGCCAGACTCTTTTTCGAACCACAAAAAACAATCGTAATTTCGTCTTCTTTATTAAAACCTAACCAACGGGCAATATAAGTATTAATAACCAACACAACCGCCAATAAAACACAGCAAACCACCCCAATCATCAGTAGCGAATAACCATCAATTTTATGCCAGATACCTTCTACCACCGCCTCACTAAAAGCCACATAAACCACTAAAAGAATCGATGACCGGTCAGTCATATTAACCAGTTTTTTATGTTTTTCTACCCAACGGGCAATCAATGGCCGCGACAAATGCCCAATAATAAAAGGAACCATCAATTGAAGAATTATGGATTTTATTGCTTCCAGCGTATCGGGGCTGCCTTCGCCTTGTGTATGGATCATCAACCCGACTAATATTGGCGATAAAAACACGCCCAGAATACTGGACGCCGAAGCACTGCAAATGGCAGCGGCAACATTACCACCAGCAACAGAGGTAAAAGCAATAGCTGACTGAACCGTAGCCGGTAATGCACAAAGATAAAGGAATCCCCAATAAATCGTTGATGTCATGATTTCGGGTACTAGCAAATTCAACCCTAATCCGATAATTGGGAATAAGACAAAAGTACTGAGAAAAACAACTAAATGAAGCCGCCAATGTCCCATGCCGGTAATAATGGCCTGACGGGATAATTTAGCTCCATGCATAAAAAACAGCAAAGCAATAGCAGCCGTCGTTAGCCGTTGAAACCAGACTTTAATTTCTCCCTCGCAAGGCAAGAATGTCGCAATAACGACTACCGTCACTAATATCATCAAAAAAGGATCTATTCTTAACTTTTGCCACCAAGTCATTAGTTATTTTCCTTGCTTTGCAAATAGTTAGCCCGGTTTACCAAGCTAACTACTAAGAATTAAATAGCTGAAAATAGACAAATCTTAAGAAATTCTGCGGGAGTTTATTCCATCACCACGATACCAAGCCGTTCCATCAGCTCCGACGCTTGATAGGTATCGATTTTCACGCCCTCCAGATTAATGCTACGAATGTCGAGTTCACCCAGCATTGAGTTAGTTAGATTACAGTGTGTAAAATTTGCTGCGCGCCAATCAAAAGCGGCAAATTCACCACCAGAAAGATCGGAGCCACTGAAATTTGCACCAAGAATATTCGCACCGTTCCAACGGTTTTCCCATAACTCACACTTTTCAAGAATAACCTTAGAAAAGTTGGCATAGCTCAAGTTACTTTTGGTTATGTACGCACGACAAAACCAGACACGAGAACTAATCATATTCACAAAACTGGTTCCACGAAAATCTGAACCTTGAGCCCTACATTCCCTGATCTCTATACCAAGGGCGTTAGCATTCCTGAAATTAACCATTGACAGATCACAGCTTTTAAAGCTGGCGTCCTTTAGCACAGCATGGCTGAAGTTACACCCCATCTGACTTTCCTGGTCATAAAACTGACAACCGATAAACTGCGTTTCGCTCAGATCGGCCCCTGAAAAATCGCAGTTAAGGAATTTACTGTTTTCAATTACCTTTCCAGTAAACTGGTTACGTCCAATCTTCTCATCACACAGTATTAACGTTTTCATATAATGACTGTTCGTTGTTGTTTTGCCGACTGAATACCGGCTTCAATTAATTTCATAATTTGAATGGCTTCACTTGCCGTGACTGGATTAGGTTTACCTAGCGTAATCGCATCACGGATAGCAGCATAATAAGCAGAATAATTACCAGGCAAAGTCGGCACATGTTCAGTCACTAACTCCTCTCCACTTAACAGTGTCATAACACCGTCACGAATATCATATCCCCAATCGGCATGCAGTGGCCTTTCCCCCGCTTTCAATCGCTCTTCCTGAGGATCAAGACCATATTTTACGTAACTACCTTCCATACCATGCAACGTATAAACAGCAGATTCAGCCGCCGCCACAGTTGTTGCATGAAGAACTACTTTGATATCCGGGTAATTCAGCAATACATGAAAATAATCCACCGCTTCCGCTTGTGGGCGAATCATTCCCAAATCAGCCGTAATAGATTGCGGTTTACCAAACAGTTGAACCGCTTGATCGAGTAAGTGAGGGCCTAAATCATACCAAATGCCACTTCCTTGCCCTGCCGCTTCACGCCATCTTTGACGTATAACCGGACGATAACGATCAAAATGGGATGCGAAATATTTTAATTTGCCCAAACGATTCTCTTTAATTAACGACTTTATCGTCAAAAAACCGGAATCCCAACGGCGGTTATGAAATACAGAAAGTAATAAATTCGCTTTTTCTGCCTGCTCTTTTAAAGATTCAGCTTGTTCAACTGTGATAGTAAACGGTTTATCCACCACAACATGCTTACCCGCTGCCAATGCCTTCTGTGCTAGAGGATAATGCGTATCATTAGGTGTCGGAATAACGATTAAGTCAATGTCGGGATCATTAAAAAGATCCTCAGTGCGGGATATCACCGGGATATTTGGCCAATCTGATTTCACTTTCTCAGCATCACTACTGGAAATAGCGGCCAATTTAACACCAGCAGTGCCAGCAATTAATGGTGCATGAAACGTTTTACTCGCATAACCATACCCCACCAGCCCAACCTTTAACAGCTCACGCATAACAGCCTCTCAAACTCATTAATAATATGCAGCAATTCAGCATCCGTAAAAAATATCATCGGTGATGACCGCTGCGCAAATTATCTCTGAATCTACTCTTGAAGATCTTTCAATCAATCTATTTCCTAAGTTATCAGAATCGCCTATTATTCTTTTTTCATATAGCTTCAAGTGGAATGATTTATGTATCAAACCAATGATTACCATCGAATTAATGGTTGGATTCTGGCTCCGGCGGCTTATCTGATTATGACCTTTCTCAGCGCCAGTATAATGCTCGCCTTATATATTGTGGCATTTTTTAGTCAAAACAATGCATTGAGTGCCGGGAATAATCACTTTACTTTAATGTGGTTTCTTTCTGTTGCCATTACTGCGGTAATGTGGTGTTACACCCTATGGGTATTGAAACTGCTTTTCATTCGATCAAAAAGATTTCCCCAAATTTTTATTATTTGGCTTATTGTTACCGTATTAATTGCATTGAAAACTTTCGCTTTCTCCCCTATTCCTGATCAAATAGCTTTGCGTGCATTAGCATGGCCACTATTGGCAACTGCTATTTTTGTCCCCTACATTAAACGCTCTCATCGAGTCAAAATGACTTTCACACAAGATCGATAACCTCAACTTTCTTTGGTTGTTATCATTAACAATAGATTGCCCCTGGTAAAACGAGGGCATACTTATAATTTAATAAAAAGTCAACAAACTCATTTTCAGGCACAGCAATGACTGACTATTTTCTTTTATTTGTTGGAACCGTATTGGTTAACAATTTCGTCTTGGTGAAATTCCTCGGTTTATGCCCTTTCATGGGCGTATCTAAAAAACTGGAAACTGCCATCGGGATGGGGTTTGCGACAACATTTGTTATGACACTAGCCTCTGTATGTTCATGGCTGGTGAATACCTTTATTTTATTACCACTGGACTTAATCTATTTGCGTACTCTGAGCTTTATTCTTGTCATTGCAGTCGTGGTGCAATTCACAGAGCTTGTTGTACGCAAAACCAGCCCGACGTTATACCGGTTATTGGGTATTTTCTTGCCGTTGATTACGACTAACTGTGCTGTACTGGGTGTGGCGCTGCTGAATATCAATCAATCACACGATTTTTTACAATCCGCTATCTATGGTTTCGGTGCTGCCGCCGGTTTCTCTCTTGTTATGGTATTGTTTGCCGCTATTCGCGAACGTCTGGCTGTTGCTGATGTACCCGCCCCTTTCAAGGGGTCATCTATTGGTCTTATTACTGCGGGTTTAATGTCCTTGGCTTTTATGGGCTTTAGTGGTTTGGTGAAATTCTGATGACATCGTTATGGATTGCTATTGGTGCACTCAGTGCGCTAGGGTTAATTTTTGGGTTAATCCTAGGGTTTGCTGCCCGCCGTTTTCAGGTGGAAGAGGACCCCATTGTTGAAAACATTGATGATATTCTGCCGCAAAGCCAGTGTGGACAATGCGGTTACCCAGGCTGTCGCCCTTATGCTGAAGCCGTAGCGAATAATGGCGAGATGATTAACAAATGTGCACCGGGTGGTGAGCAAGTCATGCTGAAAATTTCAGAGCTGCTCGGTATCGATCCTCAACCATTAGATGGTGATGCAAACATACAAAACCCTGCACGCAAAGTCGCCTTTATTGATGAAGAAAATTGCATTGGTTGCACTAAATGTATTCAGGCATGTCCTGTAGACGCTATCGTCGGTGCTACACGCGCCATGCATACCATTGTTGAAGATTTATGTACCGGTTGTGACCTGTGCGTTGCTCCTTGTCCAACAGACTGTATTACGATGATCCCTGTAGCAACAACCACTTCCAACTGGAAATGGGATTTAAAAGCTATTCCAGTTAGAAATATTCCTGTTCAGCCACCTCTCGCCACTTCCATTAAAAGTACCCCGGTCAAAAATATTGAGGCTGAACACCATGTTTAATTTATTTAATTTGCTCAATAAAAATAAAATCTGGGATTTCGCCGGTGGTATTCATCCACCTGAAATGAAGCTGCAATCCAGCCAGACCCCTTTACGCATTGCGCCACTACCGGAAGAGTTAATCATCCCATTGCAACAACATTTGGGTACGGAAGGCGAGTTGCTGGTTAAAGTGGGTGATGAAGTGCTTAAAGGCCAACCTTTGACATTTGGCACTGGTCGTACTGTACCGGTGCATGCATCGACTTCCGGCACAATCATTGCCATTGAACCGTGTATTACAGCGCACCCATCCGGGTTGAAAGAGTTATGCGTTCGTTTGTGCCCTGATGGGAAAGATCAATGGGGTGAACGCATTCAAGCACCGGATTATCAATCACTGGATGCAGATACGATTCTTAACCGAATCCATCGGGCCGGTATCGCAGGTTTAGGTGGAGCCGGCTTTCCTACCGCAGCCAAACTACAAAGCGGCCGTCATGGTCTTAAGACACTGATCATTAATGCCGCAGAATGCGAACCTTATATTACCGCGGATGACCGCCTGATGCAGGAACATGCCGGCGAACTTATTGAGGGCATTCGTATTCTGGAACATCTGCTTAAACCGGAGCAGATCCTGATTGGTATCGAAGATAATAAACCAGCAGCAATAAAAGAACTCAAAACCGTTCTAAAGGGCGATAAATCGATTATCGTCCGGGTTATCCCAACCAAATATCCTTCTGGCGGCGCCAAACAACTGACCAAGATACTGACCGGTAAAGAAGTCCCCTCCGGTGGCCGTTCCTCTACTATCGGTGTACTGATGCAGAACGTAGGTACAGTGGTTGCAATCAAACGTGCCATTATTGATGGAGAACCTTTGATTGAGCGCATCGTCACAATTACTGGCGAAGCCATCACCTCGCCGGGTAACTTTTGGGCGCGGCTCGGTACTCCGGTACAATTTCTTCTCCAGTTAGCCGGTTTTGCGCCACAATCAGAACAGATGGTCATTATGGGTGGGCCCTTAATGGGATTTACGCTACCTGACCTCAACGTGCCCATCGTTAAGATCAGTAACTGTATTCTGGCTCCATCCCATCAGGAAATGGATTCAAATACAACGGAAGAAGCTTGTATCCGTTGTGGATTATGTGTGGAAGCCTGCCCTGCCCGTTTATTGCCACAACAGCTCTATTGGTTCAGTCGGGGACAAGAGCACGAAAAAGCCAGAGATCACAATCTGTTCGACTGTATTGAATGCGGCGCCTGTGCTTATGTCTGCCCAAGCAATATTCCTCTAGTGCAATATTATCGCCAAGAGAAAGCCGAAATTCGGGCCTTGGATCAGGAAAACCGCCGTTCAACCGAAGCCAAAATTCGTTTCGAAGCTAAGCAGGCGCGCATGGAACGAGAAAAACTGGCCCGAGAGGAAAGGCACAAAAAATCGACCGTCCAAATTGATAATAAAGATAAGAGCGCTGTACAAGATGCGCTTTCCCGCGTGAAGGAAAAACAGGCTAACGCGGGTAAAATTGTTGCTATAGAACCGGGGCAAATACCTGATAATGCCGCAGTAATAGCTGCTCGTCAGGCAAGAAAAGAGCAGCTTCGCGCTCGTCAAGCGGAAAAACAGGCGGTGGAAAATATTAGTATTGCTCCATCTGAACCACCAAGTGCAGAAGATCCACGCAAAGCCGCATTAGCAGCAGCAATTGCCAGAGCTAAAGCGAAAAAAGCAGCTCAAAATCAAGAAGTAACACCATCACCAGAAGCGAGAGAACCAGAAACTACCGCTAGTGAAAAACAAGATCTTCATAAAGATGCGGTCGCTGCCGCTATTGCCCGTGTTAAAGCCAAGAAAGACCAAACACAGCAATTAGCTGAAACTCAAGCAGAACCACCGCCAGCGGAAGAAACTGATCCACGTAAAGCTGCCGTCGCCGCTGCCATTGCTCGTGTTAAAGCCAAGAAAGTCCAAACACAGCAATTAGCTGAAACTCAAGCAGAGCCACCGTCAGCGGAAGAAACCGATCCACGTAAAGCTGCCGTCGCCGCTGCCATTGCTCGTGTCAAAGCCAAGAAAGTCCAAACACAGCAATTAACTGAAACTCAGGCAGAAACACCGTCAGCGGAAGAAACCGATCCACGTAAAGCTGCCGTCGCCGCCGCTATTGCCAGGGTTAAGGCCAAAAAAGACGCTCAGGAACAACAGAAAATTTCAATAGAATAGTGATTGTTATAAATGAAATTCAGACCCGTTCAAATTGACAATAAAAAACTAAAAGTCGCAAGTTCGCCTTTTACACACGATCAGCAAAGTACCAGCCGCATTATGCTGTGGGTTGTGCTGGCAGCGATCCCCGGTATTGCAGTACAAACTTACTTCTTTAGTTACGGTACCTTGTTCCAGCTCCTGCTTGCAGTGATTACCGCCCTACTTGCAGAATCATTTGCCCTATCTTTGCGTAAACAGGCAATTATGCCTCGTTTGCAGGATAATTCTGCATTACTGACAGGTTTACTTTTAGGGATCAGCCTTCCACCACTGGCTCCTTGGTGGCTGATTGTATTGGGAACTGCCTTTGCGGTAATTATTGCCAAACACTTATACGGTGGCCTTGGTCAAAACCCATTCAATCCGGCAATGGTCGGTTATGTCGTACTGCTAATATCATTCCCAGTGCAAATGACCAGCTGGTTGCCTCCTATGGATTTACTGGCAACACAAATCACACCGCTAGACAGTCTGATGGTGATCTTCAGCGGTCATACTCCCGATGGCACAACATTACAGCAGTTGCAACAAGGTTTCGATGGAATTAGCCAGGCTACACCGCTGGATAGTTTCAAAACCGGTTTATTGACTCACAATATTGATGACGTTCTTCGCCAACCTATATTGCAAGGATCTCTGGCTGGCATTGGCTGGCAATGGGTCAACATTGCTTATCTTGTTGGTGGGTTGATTCTGCTGAACAGAAAAGTGATAACCTGGCAAATTCCTGTGGCATTTATCCTGGTATTAGGCTTATGCGCACTCATTAGCTGGTTGATTGATCCATCTCATTATTCGCCACCATTATTACAACTGTTTTCCGGTGCAACCATGCTAGGTGCATTCTTTATTGCAACCGATCCCGTCAGTGCTTCCACGACACCCAAAGGTCGTTTGGTTTTTGGTGCCATGATCGGCTTATTAGTCTGGGTTATCCGTGTTTATGGTGGTTATCCTGATGCCATAGCATTTGCGGTCTTATTGGCGAATATCACCGTGCCACTCATTGATCATTACACCCAACCCCGC
The DNA here is from genome assembly GCF_042879355.1 of Photorhabdus sp. RM71S. Taxonomy (NCBI): domain Bacteria; kingdom Pseudomonadati; phylum Pseudomonadota; class Gammaproteobacteria; order Enterobacterales; family Morganellaceae; genus Photorhabdus; species Photorhabdus sp. RM71S. The sequence goes on from NZ_JBHFKV010000001.1 coordinate 21,131, forward strand.
GTTTACGGGCATAAATAAGGAGCCGTTATGTTAGAAACCATGCGACGTCACGGCATCACACTAGCCATTTTTGCTGCAATTACCACCGGGTTGACGGCTGTCGTGAATTCACTCACCAAAAGTACTATCGCAGAACAAGCCGCACTACAGCACAAGTCGCTGCTTGATCAGGTTATTCCGCCTGCCCTATACGACAATGATATACAAAACGAGTGTTATCTAGTCAATGCGGATGCTCTGGGCAATAACTTGCCTCATCGTCTCTATCTAGCCCGTAAAAATAGTCAACCCGTAGCGGCAGCGTTAGAAAGTACTGCACCGGATGGTTATTCCGGTGCTATTCAATTACTGGTTGGCGCAGATTTCTCGGGAAAAGTACTTGGTGTACGGGTTACAGAACATCATGAAACCCCAGGACTAGGGGATAAAATTGAAACCCGGATTTCAAACTGGATTAATGTATTCTCAGGGAAAACCATCACATCAAATCATGACCAGCACTGGGCAGTGAAAAAAGATGGCGGTGAATTTGATCAATTTACCGGCGCCACTATTACCCCACGCGCCGTGGTAAACTCAGTCAAACGAACCACACTTTATTTACAAACTATACCTAAACATCTCTCTTCTCTAGAATCCTGTGGAGAAAAATCATGAGTGAAACCAAAAAATTATTTATCCAAGGGCTATGGAAAAACAATTCCGCTTTAGTACAACTGCTAGGATTGTGCCCACTGTTAGCCGTATCTTCCACTGCAACCAATGCGCTCGGCTTAGGGCTGGCAACGACACTGGTTCTAGTCTGTACCAACATTGCAATTTCCAGCTTGCGTCGTTGGGTACCCAATGAGATCCGTATTCCAATTTATGTTATGATCATCGCCTCGGTTGTAAGTGCTGTCCAGATGTTGATTAACGCCTACGCTTTTGGTCTGTATGAATCATTGGGGATTTTCATTCCACTGATTGTGACTAACTGTATTGTTATCGGCCGTGCTGAAGCCTATGCAGCGAAAAATCCAATTATGCCCTCTGCGATTGATGGCTTAGCAATGGGATTAGGAGCCACTTTTGCCCTGTTTGTTCTTGGTGCTATTAGAGAAATTCTCGGCAATGGAACCCTATTTGATGGCGCTGATTTACTGCTGGGTAATTGGGCTAAAGTATTACGAATAGAAATCGTTCATATGGATTCCCCTTTCCTGTTAGCGATCTTACCACCCGGTGCTTTTATCGGTTTGGGATTAATGCTGGCAGCGAAATATCTTATTGACGAAAAAATGAAAACTAGGGCAATAAAAGAAAAAAGCCGTGCAATAACCATGTTACCAGAATAGGACAGTTCCATTTGATATGAACAAGCAGAAACGTATCGACATTTTAACGCGTTTACGGGATAACAACCCAAAGCCAACAACTGAATTAGTTTTCACAACACCATTTGAGTTACTTATTTCAGTACTGCTTTCAGCGCAAGCAACAGATGTGAGCGTTAATAAAGCCACAGCGAAACTCTATTCGGTTGCTAATACCCCCAAGGCAATACTTGACCTTGGTGTAGATGGGCTGAAAGAGTATATAAAAACTATCGGTCTGTATAACACCAAAGCGGAAAATACAATTAAAACCTGCCAGATATTACTGGAAAAACATGCTGGCGAGGTTCCCGAAGATCGTGCTGCATTGGAGGCATTGCCAGGTGTTGGCCGCAAAACAGCCAATGTGGTATTAAACACCGCTTTCGGCTGGCCGACTATTGCAGTCGATACCCATATTTTTCGCGTTTGTAATCGTACTCAATTCGCGCCCGGTAAAAATGTCAATGAAGTCGAAAATAAATTACTACAAGTTGTCCCGGCTGAATTTAAAGTTGATTGTCATCATTGGCTTATTTTACACGGTCGTTATACCTGCATAGCCCGTAAACCTCGTTGTGGTTCCTGTATTATTGAAGATCTATGTGAATTTAAAGAAAAAATTTACCCTGAGTAACTATTGTAATTTTCATTGCAATTTCCATACTGTTTTACGCTATTTTGCAGATGTTGCTTGCTCGACATCATCAATTCGCGTAAAACTGTTATTCTAAAAAACTATCTGATAATAACCCTCAACTTTCTCCGCGGATATTATGTTTCAAAACAACCCGCTGCTTGCACAGCTAAAACAGCAACTTCATTCCCAAACACTTCGAGTAGAAGGTTTGGTCAAAGGTACCGAAAAAGGATTCGGATTCTTAGAAGTCGATGGGCAAAAAAGTTATTTTATTCCTCCCCCACACATGAAAAAAGTTATGCATGGCGATCGAGTGACTGCCGCTATTCATACTGATAAAGAAAGAGAGATCGCCGAGCCAGAAACATTGGTCGAACCATTTCTAAGTCGCTTCGTTGGCCGTATCCAGAAAAAAGAAAATGATAACCGTTTATGGATCATTCCTGATCACCCACTGCTAAAAGATGCTATCCCTTGCCGGCCGACCAATCAGGTCACTCATCCATTTCAACATGGTGATTGGGCTGTCGCTGAAATGCGTCATCATCCATTGAAAGGCAGCCGTGGTTTTCATGCAGAAATTACCGGCTATATCACTGAAGGCGACAATCACTACGCCCCTTGGTGGGTAACACTCACTCGCCATAACCTGGAACGTGATGCTCCCGCTATGGCTACCGATTGCCAGATGAACGATGGCGATCTTGAGCGCATTGACTTAACGTCGCTGGATTTTGTCACTATTGACAGTGCAACCACGGAAGATATGGACGATGCTTTGCATATTGCTAAGCAAGATGACGGTAGCCTGAAACTCAGCATCGCCATTGCTGATCCAACAGCTTATATTGCGGCTGACAGCGAACTGGATCAAATCGCCCATCAACGTGCTTTCACTAACTACCTGCCGGGTTTTAATATCCCCATGTTGCCACGCGACCTGTCAGAGAATTTATGCTCTCTGCGCCCTAACGCTCGTCGTCCGGCATTGGTTTGTCAAGTTTCTATTCTGGAAGATGGTCAACTGAGTGATGATATTGCGTTTTTCTCTACCTGGGTTGAATCAAAAGCTAAATTAGTTTACGACGAAGTTTCTGACTGGCTGGAAGAAACCGGGACTTGGGAACCTGCTTCCGAAGCGATTAAGGCTCAAATCACGCTCCTGAAGGAAATGAGTGATCGCCGTAACCAATGGCGCCACCAAAATGCGCTTATTTTCAAAGATCGTCCTGATTATCGCTTCATCCTCGATGATAATGGTTACGTACTGGATATCGTAGTAGAACAACGCCGCACAGCTAACCGTATTGTTGAAGAAGCCATGATCACTTCTAACCTGTGCGCCGCAAAAATACTACGCGATAAGTTAGGTTTTGGTATTTACAATGTCCATATGGGTTTTGAGCCACTGCAAATTGAACAAGTGGTTGAATTACTGAAAGAAAATGGTGTCGATGCTAACACAGAAGAATTGTTAACCTTAAACGGCTTCTGCAAATTACGCCGTGAATTGGATAAACAGCCAACACAATTCCTTGATAGTCGCATTCGTCGTTTCCAGACTTTCGCAGAAATTAGACCTGAACCCGGCCCTCATTTTGGTCTCGGTTTTGATGCTTACGCCACCTGGACGTCACCGATCCGTAAATACAGCGACATGATTAACCACCGTTTACTGAAAGCGATTATTCAAAAAACGGATGTGAAACAACCCTCAGAAGAAACCTGTTTACAACTGGCTGAACGTCGCAGACTGAATCGTATGGCTGAACGAGATGTAGGGGATTGGCTGTATGCCCGCTTCCTGCAACCACACGCAGGAACAGAACAACGATTTACCGCAGAAGTCATTGATATCACCCGTGGTGGTTTACGTGTCCGACTGGTCGATAACGGTGCAGTGGCCTTTATACCGGCACCATTCCTACATGCCGTGCGTGATGAGCTGCAATGTAGCCAAGAGACCGGTACAGTGATTATCAAAGGTGAAGTCGCTTACCAATTGAACGATATTCTTGATGTTCGTATTGATGAAGTCAGAATGGAAACGCGTAATATTGTCGCCCGCCCTACGGCCTGATTTCCCTTAATTGAACCCTTTCTGAGTCAAACTACAGTTTAATCGCTGTAGTTTGTTCTAACCTTACATCTCGTTCTGTTCGATACGAGGTGTCACTATATTGAACCATTATCATTATCCCCTCACAGTGATAACATTTCCCTTTCCACTTCTTTACAAATATTTACTATTTCTACTGTTTACTACTCGCTATAGAGTGTTTTTAATAAATACCCCGTATTAACCACAGAGACCTTATCAGCCCACTCCTCAACGGATACATTGTCTTATATTTAACCATATTATAAAAAACTATAAATAAATATTTATATATAGTTATACTAATTAATAATTTTACAATGTTATTAATTGGTATTTGATATTAACTGATATTAACTATAATTACCCTGCCTTACGATTGTGACTTTAAAATCAAAAAATAATATTTTTATATGAGCAATCATTTCTATAAATCAGATGGATACGGTAGCTATATAGCTAAATAAATTTAATCAACTTGGAGGGTTATATGTCACATTTTGAATATGATGTAGAAAATAAAAACGATGCCTATCAATCAAAAGAAAATGAATATACCGTGGTCAATGGAGAGTATTTTAAATATAATACGAAAAATGATAAAAATAGTGATAATATTTTTACTTACCTATTAAAAGGCAATCAAGACTATCCAACTTGGATAACCTCTGATATTAAAAAAGTGAGTCTATATATCATAGAAAATTTATTTTCTTATAATAAATACTCAACTAAATTACAACAAACTTTAAAACGAGCTGTGAACGCCGTTTTCAATGAATATTCCGAAATAAAATACTCTGAGTTACTGCATAACATTAACAATATATTCAACCTTTTTTTCATAAAAAATTATGATAGTTCTGATATCGATACAGCAATCAATATTTTAATATCAAAAATAGAAATTCATGAAAAATTAGCAAGCATAAATAAAAATAAAGTCAATTCAGATCAAACTAAAGCCGATATATGGCAGGAACTGGGTATCAATGCGGAAGAACCTTTACTAAAAATATATCGTCAGGCATTCTCTACCGGAGAAATCGATGATGAGGTCTATTCAGATGTATTGCTAACTTTTATGTCAGATGGCAATGTAACGTTAAGTGATAAAGAAAAATCAGATTATAACCAACGAATCAAAGATAAAGAAGATCTTTTCAAATCCTATAAAAAAGGCATTGAAAAGGTGAATAGTTTAATTTCTGCTAATAATATTAATCCAGGCATTCCGATTACTCATCCAGAAACAAACCAAAGTATCAGCATTGGAGATGACATACTATTAGCTCTACTAGCCAAAGAAGAGGTAGCATTAAAAAAACAACATCGTACCGAGTATAGTCAGAAAGATATTTTTGAACTGCAAACTCTACAAGCTGCTAAGTATCATTTATTAGTCTTATCTTCATTAGGTGCCCTATTATATCAGATTGCCCCTAAAATCGGAAAAATGACTCAAGGTCATGGTGATTATCGCGATATCATTTTTGCCCAAGATCAGGCTGAATTATTATTTAAAAAACATAATATTCACTATGATACTGATCATGTTCTTTCTCAAGAATCAAAACATATTGAAATGGAAGGCTGTATTATTTTAACAGCCGCAATCATTTATCGAATGAGAAAAGAGAATTCCAATGAGGAACAAGCATTTAAGTATTCTACATTAGAAACAATAAAATTATTTGAAAATGACAAGCAAAAACTTAATCCTTTCAATAAAAGCAACGTAAAGCCAGCAGGATATTTTTCTTTTATTGATTTCAAAAAGAGAGATAAATTTGATTCACAATATAATTTTAATGAGCAATTTAATGTTTATAAAAACAAATACAGTCATTATGAATCCATTTCACTCAGTAAGTTAATACTTTCATCTCCGGCTGCGCAATTAACTGCCGAAGAAATTGTTAATCCACCAGAAGAAGCCTTTCTCTATTCAGTCGAACACGGCATGGGAAATGTCGCCATGATAAAAATGTATCAGGGTAATTGGTTGGTTGTCTCAACAATACAAGGAGGAGTGAAAGCAAAAAAATATTCCCAACAACAAGTTGATAGCCAACCCACCTTACGTGCTATGTCTAGACCCAATGTACTATTTTTAATTGAGCAAAAAATAGAGATAGGCATGGGAATATTAATGGCAAATAGAATGGTTCGTACAGGAAAAAGACTTTTCCCGATTGGCTATGTACGGGCCAAAACCTTGAGTGGTTTCTCAGAAACAAACAGATATAAATATTCTTACGACGCATTTTGGAATGATTATTACGGTATAACTTCAGGAATGAATGTCGGAATTAGCTTCACAGGTTCACCTAAATTTAATTTTCATAAAGAAGAGAACTTACTTTCTGTTACCACAACAATAATACAGCAAGGCTTAAACGATATTGCAATAAAAAGTAAACAGGCGCTGGATATTACCTCTGGTTGGCATATCGCGGCAACCATTCTTATTCCTTTCTATAATGTTATCTATAAAGCAACAACCGATAGTGAATATAAATTAACTGGAGAGGATATTGGCTCCATTGTCTTTGATACAGCAAATGTGCTGTTAGTTGTTGCTACCCTAGGTATGTCATTGACTGAATCAATGGCTGCAAAAGTCACACAGACCACATTGCGCCTCAGACAAGCCGGTCTAACCGGAAGAGCTTTAATTACAGCGGTTATCAGAACATTACCAGAGCATGGCGTAATCACTTTGCGTCAATCTTCTCGCATTCTGCTCGGCGGATTAATTGATTTAATCGAGCCTTTACCGATTAGATCAACACTGACCTTAACTTACCGAGGAGTTGTAAGCGCAGTAGGTGTGATAAAAAATAGCATTAAACTTGAGAAAAGTTTCGCCGATATTTTTAGCAAAAGTACCAGAGGGATTGGTAAACTTAAAAATGAATGGAAAGTCAGCAATATTTCACTCGACGAAATGGTCCCTCATGCAAATGAGGGAATATATAAAGGGGTCTATTCAATACACCCTGCTAATGTGGAAACAGCAATTAAACAGAACTACTATATAAAGGAATCTGGTGCTAATTATCAAGTCAAATGGGATGAAGCAAACCACACCTGGCGAGTAGCCAACCCGGCTTATCCAGAACAATTTAGTTACTGGCCTGCGGTGAAATTAGATAAAAATGGCCATTGGATTACTCATACCGATGTATCTAATAAATTTCTTATCCTGGAGCAGAGTAAAAAAATAGATCAGGAACTTGAAGCAGCACGCAGTAATATTAATAATGATAAAATATTGGATGCATTTATTCATATCAATACCGCATTCAAAGATCATGAAAAGTATGATATCGATAAACTATCAGATATTACTGACACATTAACCCATTTCTTGGAGAAATCCCTAAAACTTGGAAATAAACAAGCCCTACTCAACACAGAGATAGTGAATATCCAACAAGCCTGGATACGTGAAGTCACCTTACCATTACAAAACAATCCATTACCAAAAAACCTCAGTATTTCGGCTGAAAAAATTAATGCCATCAAAACCGAACTGCCTTATCTATTGAGAGAAATCTATCCTGTTGGAAATCAATTACCTAATGCATCAGCAATCAATAAAATTGCCCTAGCTATTGAAGAAATACCTAGCACACCGATGCCAAAATACTCTTCGGGTAATATCCCAAAAACTATACAATACACATCCATAGAGAGTAACCGTGTAGATATTCCTCCTGTCGGGATCACAATAACAGGTAATGATCTATTTATTAATCAAGTCACTCACGTACTAGATGAAATAAGTGAAATCCCTTCCGGAAATATCGTTATTCAGGAATTGGAAAAACAGGGTATAAATATACAACCTCCAATGATGAGTGCCATTGTACGCGAAAAAGATGGTCAATTTTATGCCCGTAATAGCGCCGGTAGCAGTATTACCTTTGACCCAGAGAATCACCTAATTGGCACAGAAGAAAAACTTGTCGAGGAGCCCTGGCGTTCCCGTGAACCTGCTATCGCTTTATATCATGAGATGCTACATATCTATTATAATCGTTACCCAACATGGTTTACCTCTATCGATAATAAAATAATTGATCAAAAAGTCAGTGGCGGTTTTTCTTTACTGGAAGAATCACGCATTGTGGGAACAAAATATTACTCCAATGATAAAAATACGTTATTTGATTTCAGTAATTCCGACTATTTATTAGAAAACAATTCTGCCTTATTGACTGAAAATAGATTCAGAACAGAATATGCCATATTCAAAGGTGAAAGCGAGTATGTTATTCAACCTTATTATGGTAAAGGCGATAGTCAAATTCCATTGACAGACATCGAAATAAACATAAATGAATCACATCGCAATGTCATGGGTGTGGGTAGTGGAAAACCTGAAAAAATGCCCGGTGAATCAGCTACTGATTACCGTAATAGAGTGAAGGAATGGCGAAAAGAGAATAAAAAACCAGGGATGGATATAGATATTGGATCAGCTGATATTAGAAAAAGAAAAGCACAATTCAGAATTGGACTTTTACAAAAAGAATATCCTCAACTTGAACCACAAAAAATTGAGCTTGGCGGTGCATTCGAATTATGGACAGTACCTAATGAACCGGCGAATAGATTAATGCTGAGTTCACATGGATATTTTTTCTCTGATAGTGCAACGACGCAAGTCCCCGCGGGAAAAACGATTCAATTTCTTGGTCCTCACGGTCAGACATTATTGGAATCACCGGAAAATCTATTGAATTCTCCCTTTGATGTTACATTAGGTAATAGCGGCTTAACTGTACAACCTTATGCAACAATTAAAGCAGGCAACACAGCAAGTCTGGCTAATGTAAGAATAGGTGATAAAACGTTTACCATGAACGATATTCAGAATATGGCTACTAATGATATTGAAAATTATCGGCTAGCCACTGGAGTAGAAGCCAATACAGTTAATCATAGCAGGGTAAGAAATTACGGTATCAAATATTATGAGAAAATGCCTGATGAGGAAGTGAAGGCGGCAGTATGGAAAAATAGAACAGACAGTACGAATATCAATAAATATGACGCACTATTAGTCAGCCCGGAAGCGGGGAATCGTAAAAAATTGTCCGATATTTTTACGCTGCTGAAAACCGATGAAAGGATGGCAAAATATGATGAAATAACCTTTGTTGCCTGTCGTGAAGAATTAAACAGAATAAATATGAAATCAGTACATGATACCGGTCTTGGCGGTGGTTATGAACCCAAACTACAAGCAACGGTGATTCTTTCACGCTCTAAACGATCGGCGACTCTCACGCCGGATGGAGCAATTATTTATTCTATTATTGCAGTAAATCTACATCATAATCTCATAACAGAAAAAATTATCGGCATAGCACCTTTCTTATTGATAGATAATTAAAAGGTTTTTGTATTACTTGAAACACTAAATTAAGGCGAGAAATGTTTTCTCGCCTTATTTATTTTAAACTGTGTTAATTCTGCGCTAGGAATTATTACGAGAACGAACACTTCTGTCAGAAAATACCGTACAAACATAACTCTAAGAATAATACAGAATCTATACTGGAAACAGCGCAATTAGCATCCGAAGAAACGTTGCTCGATCAAGCTATCATTATATGGGAATCCAGCCTTACTCCTCGCGCCGTGAGGAGTAAGAAAAAACATCCTACGATTTTGATATCTTATTTAGCCTACTACGTAGATCTGCGGGGGCAATATAATAAGTTGTCCGTCTTATTTTTATAGGAAGAAATATATTCATTGCCTCAAGCTCTCTAAGTAATTTTCTGGCTGTATTTTCACTAACATCATATACATTTTGAACCGATTTCACTTTAAACAATCTTCCGGGTTCTTTTACACCTTTTTTAATTAAATCTTTTTGAATGAAGGTTAGCTTACTTTTATACTTTGAATTTTCCAATACATCGACAATTTCATAAAATTCTTTTGTTTTTACTTTTAAATACTCTTGTAATTCATCAAATGCGTTTAGAATAACATTAACATTAAAATCGATAAAATAAGTTAAATCCCCATAATCCTTTTGAACATAAAGATATGACATACCATAGTCCTTAGCGTGCTCCTTGATAACCTTGCTTATTGAAATATATTCAAAAATATCATATCCATTCTTTAGCATATACCAATAAAATATTGCCCTTGCAGTTCTGCCATTCCCATCTCTAAATGCGTGTTCATACCCCATCATAAAATGAAGAATAATCGCTTTTATTACTGGTGGTATAAATTTCCTGCCATCCTCTCCATTATGATTTTCGTTAGCAAAAGCACATAATTCTTCTAACCTATTTTCTAACTCCTTATAGTTTGGCGGGTAAAATAATGGATTGTCATCATTTCCAATGTAGATATCATTACTGCATCTAAATTCCCCCGGTATATTTTCGTTTTCAGATACGCCATTAGTCGCTATTCTGTGAAATTCAAGCATCAGATCCCTTGTAAGGAGTTCTTGTTTTCTTTTATCCGCTAGCTTTAATAACATATAATTATTCAGAATCATTCTCTCATCAGGAGTGCTGGGCGCTAATTCTTCCTCTAGCATTTTTTTTGCGTCAGCTCGGGTAGTTGCTGCACCTTCCAATTGAGCGCTGGTGATGGCTTCTTCCATCAGTAAAGATGATACTAAGTAATTCTGTTGAATATTACCTGATGCTTGAGATCCTGCAATTGCAGCTACTTTACCGGCACCAAGTTGTACAATTTTGTGCAACTTTGGTTCTAGTGCATCATGTATACAAAAACTAAACTCATTCCCGCTTTTATCAAATAAGCCCGTACTTTTTTTTACCTGATCTCTACAGAACTTTACCGCATACCAGATGTGTTCAGCTTCTTTACTAGGAACTCGCCACTTAAGCTGACTCCAATGAAGGTATCTTCCTTGTTTATCAACAATACTATATTCACTGAGGTATTCCCCGAATTTAACAAAATCTAAATTTGAAAAATTAAGTTTAGGTGATTGTTCTACAGGATGTTTTGCCATATTACCTCACATTTTAAAATTTGATGTATAGGTAAGTATGATAGTAAATCCTTAAGGAGGTCAACACGAATAAACCAGATTCATGAACTGTTTGAAACATATTGAGATGTCCCGGGTGGTCAAATCCCGATAAAACCACATCATTCTCGTCCCTCAGTCTCTGTTTTTCCTTAAATATCGTGAATCATCAGCGGTGGATTTATCAGATTTTAGTAAAATAAGAGGTATAATAAAGTCTCTTAACTATAAAATTTAAACTTAAGAGGTGTATTTGTGGCTCTAATACTTTATACCGAATCAGAGTTGCTGGCAGAACTTGGGCACCGCCTCCGGGAGCATCGGGGTGCAGGCCTTCTGAATTCTTCCGTTAATCAGAAGGCCCCGGCGGAGGTACTGCACATCAGCCACGTCTCGACTGTCGTCTGAAAAGGATTACAACCCTAACTCAGATAATCCAGGATGATCATCAGGGCGGCGACCTAAAGGCCAATGAAATTTGCGCTCAGATTCTTTTATCGGAAGATCATTAATACAAGCATAACGGTTGTACATCAAACCATCTTCGTTAAATTCCCAATTCTCATTACCATATGAGCGAAACCAGTTACCGGAATCGTCATGCCATTCATAAGCATAACGAACCGCTATTCTATTCTCAGTAAACGCCCAAAGTTCTTTAATCAATCGATATTCATGCTCTTTCGCCCATTTTCTGGCTAATAAGTCCTGAGCTTCTTTACGACTATGTACAAATTCAGCACGATTACGCCAATGGGTATCCAATGAATAAGCCAATGCAACTTTTTCAGGATCACGGCTATTCCATCCATCTTCCGCCAAGCGAACTTTCTGAATAGCGGTTTCACGGGTAAATGGCGGCACCGGCTGGCGAATTTCTTTTGTATTAGACATATTATCTCCTAATTAAATTTTCCATTAACTCACATCGTATTTATTCAGCAATGCCTCGGCAATATTCATCGCCTCTAAAGCATAATGTGTATCATTCATCACATGCGCAGTTGTAATAGCGCCTTCTATTAAGAGCAAGAGCTTCCTCGCTAAATCCGCTGATGAATCCGGCGATATTTCTTCACAAATAGACAGCACGTAAGTAAAAACTTTCTCTTTATGTTCCTTAGCAATTATTCTTACCGGATCATCAGGATTAGGGCGTTCACCAGATGTATTAATAAATGCACATCCTCTAAAATCATCACTTACGAACCATCTTTGTAATACCAAAAAAACATTCAGCAATTTCTCTTTAGGTGTTTTATATTCGACTATTGATGAGGTAAACCATCTCATCCATCGTTCATCTCGCCGACGAAGAACTTCTTCAATCAACCCCTCTTTCGTACCAAAATAACGATAAATTGTCTTACGTGAAGAACCGGTAGTGCGCGTTATCAGATCGATACCCGTCGCCGCAATCCCCCTTGTGTAAATTAATTCCTCTACAACATCCAACATGTTTTCCCTGTTGTTGGGCGCCTGCTCACCTTCCATGTTTTTCATGGTAGAACGATCATTCTCCATAGTCAACCTCTTTACTGAAAAAATAGATTTAAATTGTTATCTCTATGATTTAAAAAGTAATTATTAATGTTCATCGCCTTTATCACCAAAGTTGCTCATTCCCATACGAAAATGCCCTTTAATAATGATCTTATCAGAGAAATGAAGAGATAATATTAAATTTCCTACTACCATTTCTTGCTTATTATATCAATTAAAAAATAGAAATTTATTTTTAAAAGGAAAAAACAATATCAACATATTATTTTCATAGAATGTTTACAATATTCTATTTTATCTCTTTATTGTGAGTTATTTTTAATAATAAATCTTTAAGAATATTATTAATAAATATCTTAAAACACTACCAACAATTAGACAAATAAATAAAATGAATGAAGGGCGAATATCCGCCCTTCTGTCAACCACCAGCTAATTTAACTGTCATACCTTTGGCTTCAAGCAATTGTTTCAATAAATCCCTTTTATCACCTTGAATTTCTATTTCGCCATCCTTTACTGAACCACCACAGCCACATTTTTTCTTCAATTCAGCCGCCAGTTTAATCAGTGTCTGATCATCAGCATCAATCCCGGTAATCACGCAAACCCCTTTTCCTTTACGACCACTGGTTTGACGTTGAATACGAACAATACCATCTCCTTTTGGACGCTGAGATTTAACCGTTTCTTCCTGAATACGCCCTCTGTCTGTGGAATAGACCAACCGAGAATTATTATCTTGCATTAATCACTCCCGCAATAGATTGATTAATTTGACGCAATGCGGCCGCAGGATCGGCGGCACGGGTAATCGGACGGCCAATGACCATATAATCAACGCCAGCCAATACCGCCTGTTCTGGCGTCATGATACGGCGCTGATCACCCACATCACTGCCCGTCGGGCGAATTCCGGGAGTAACTAATTGAAAATGCTGACCACAAACCTTTTTCAGTTGCTGAGCTTCATGCGCAGAACAAACCACACCATCCAGCCCACATGCCTGAGTCAGTTTTGCCAACCTTTCAGCCTGTTGCGCTGGTGTCATATCAATCCCAATACCTTGCAGATCCGATTGTTCCATACTGGTTAATACTGTGACAGCAATTAATAACGGCGCATCATGACCATAAGGCAGCAGCGCCTCTTTCGCCGCTGTCATCATTCTGGCACCACCACTCGCATGTACGTTTACCATCCAAACCCCCATCTCAGCAGCAGCAGCTACCGCTCTGGCGGTGGTATTAGGAATATCATGGAATTTCAAATCTAGAAATACTTCAAAACCACGTTGGTGCAGCAACTTAACAAACTGCGGACCATGTAGGGTAAACATCTCTTTACCTACTTTCAGACGGCAATCCTGTGGATCAATTTTATCGGCAAAAGCCAGCGCCGCATCCTGATTGTCGTAATCTAAAGCAACAATGACAGGCGAGCTAACCTGTCTACCGAACGATGTTAAGGTATGAGATGTCATTTTTTAACCTTTTTGACTAACAAAGCAATATTATGGTGACACTGTCACTGACCATCTAATCCACGGATCGGTTTAATCGAATCCCACGAACGGCAGGATGGACAGTGCCAATAAAGCGAATGAGAAGTAAAGCCGCACTTATGGCAGCGATAATTAGGTTTGGTGCGAATTTGCTCACCAACCATGTCCCGTAGCAAGATAATACTTTCTTTCGCCCGACCCTCTTCTGCTTCGGCCAGGTGGTAATCCATCAAGCGATAAAATAGGCGCATGGTCGGATGACGCTCTAATCGATGGTTGATGTAAGTTTGCGCGACTTCATGCCCTTCTTGCTGCTCGATAATATCAGCCAGCAAAAGCTCGGCCGTTGCCCCACAATCCTCTTCGACACAACGTCTCAGGAAATTTTCCCATTCATCAAGCTGATTCCGATGCTGGTAACACTCCTGGAGAATAGGTAACACCTCACTCACCAACTGTTTATCCTGCTCAAGAACAGATTTTAAAGCATCCGCCGCTTTATTGTACTCTTGCCGGGCCATAAACAGACGCCCCAACATGATAGAAACTCTGGCGCAGTTTTTATCTGCCTGAACCGCTTTATTGAGATAACCGATAGCCTCATCAAGATCATCACCGCTCATCTCCTGTAAAGCGAGTTCACAATAAAAATGCGCAATTTTTTCCCGTAAATCATGTTTGCCGGATTTGACTAATTTCTCAGCAATATCAATGGCTTTTTTCCAATCACTGGTTGCCTGATAAATAGTCAGCAGCGATTGAAACGCATTTTGTCGAAAATCTTTTTCATTCACCAATTGAGAGAACATATTTTCAGCACGATCATACAAACCCGCAGACATATAATCGCGGCCCAATTGTTGCGTCGCAAGCAAACGCTGATCAAATGTCAGAGAAGCGCTTTCCATGAGAGATTGATGAATGCGGATAGCCCGCTCTACTTCTCCCCTGGAACGGAATAGATTCCCCAAAGTCAAATGCGCTTCAAAAGCAGAACTGTCCTCTTTAAGCATTTCAAGAAACAGATCCACGGCTTTATCTTGCTGGTTTGAAAGGAGAAAGTTAACCCCGGTAACATATTCTCGTGATAAGCGATCAGCATTTTGTTGCTTATCCTGTTGAGCACTTCTGCGCCCCATATACCAGCCATAAGCAGCGGCCACAGGAAGCAACAGAAACAACAGCTCTAACATAGGGGTTTATTCCTTGCTAAGTGCAAGCGATGAATGAGTAACCGAAGGTTCAGCAGGTTGCTCCAGTTGCGCTTCAAGTCGCTTAATCTTGCGTTCAGCTCTTCCTAATGACAAACGAGCACGAAGATAAAATAATCCACAGATAACCCAACCTAACACGAAACCGCTAGCAAATAATACAGCTAAAAGTGTAGATATAGAGTAATTCCCTTTAGCAATCAGATAGTTAAATGTAACAATCTGTTCGTTATTTGATCCAAGAGTCATCGAAACGACAAAGATCACCAATACCAGTAATAAAATCAGAAAATATTTCACATTTTTTCCTGTTATCTATTGTTGCTTGGACATTATGCTGGATAACGGCTCATTAAATTAGCATTTCCAGTCTGGATAAAGGAAGCAATTTATCATGATAAATGCGTCTTTCAGCTTTTTTGCGATATCTTCCCATCGATTAAGTGTAAATAAGAAGCAATGACACCGCCAAATCCTTTTTGTCGTTAATCAACCGCCATTTTTCTGAGTGACGACGCGACCATAAAAAAACCCACTAAAAGTAGCGACAAACTTGCAGCAAACAGGGTATATACCTAGAATGAAAAACATATCCGGTCTCTCATTGCCAACCTGCCAACAATACAGCTACAGGTGGTAACAATAAAATCAGGGTTGCGATAATAATAGGTTTAGTAAATGGATTCATATCTGGCACCGGATTATTTTTATACACATTTTAAAAACTTGTTCAGTGTTAACATGTTAGTGTTATAACAGCCATTTATATATGATTATTTGAAAGTTTTTGACAGATAATTTGCGGTAAATATGGCAAAATATAGCCGCATTATAATCAGAGAAAATCTTTTACGCAGTGTCCGCTGATTTCCCAGACCGGTATTGTTTTTCACATCTATGTCTTGTAACGAGTCTGAATCAACATATGAACAATAAAATGCAATTAAAACGAGTCGCTGAGGCCAAGTTACCCACTCCTTGGGGTGATTTTTTAATGGTCGGCTTTGAAGAAATCGCCACAGGTCAAGATCATGTCGCATTAGTATACGGTACTATTTCTGGCAATGAACCTGTTCTTTCCAGGATCCATTCAGAATGTCTGACCGGTGACGCCCTGTTTAGTCTACGTTGTGATTGCGGTTTTCAACTTGAAGCCGCCCTTGCTCAAATTGCTAAAGAAGGGCGAGGTGTATTACTTTATCATCGACAAGAAGGTCGTAATATTGGCTTAATCAATAAAATTCGTGCTTACGCGTTACAGGATAACGGTATCGATACTGTAGAAGCTAACCATCAGTTAGGTTTTGCCGCCGATGAGCGTGATTTCACCTTATGTGCAGATATGTATAAATTACTCGGTGTTCAAGCTATTCGTCTGCTGACAAATAATCCCAAAAAAGTGGAAATTATGACCGAAACAGGTATTAATATTGTAGAACGTGTTCCATTAATTACCGGCCGGAATCCTAAAAATGCTTATTATTTGGATACCAAAGCCAAAAAAATGGGTCATTTGTTACCTGAGCAAAATTAGTTTCTCAGTAAGCTAGCTGGAAAAAACGGCGCTCAAATAAATCAGTGCCGTCTTTAGTATGATGTATACCCTATGGATTTCAAGATGCATCGCGACGGCAAGGGAGTGAATCCCCGGGAGCATAGAGAACTATGTGACCGGGGTGAGCGAGTGCAACCAACAAAGAGGCAGCTTGAAAGATAACGGGTATAAAAATTATTTCAACATGTGACGAATAACATAGTGCAAAATACCACCGTGGTGGAAATAATCTAATTCAGTTCTGGTATCAATACGACACTGAGCATTAATGATTTCCTGACGCCCATCCGAATAAGTCACTTTCACCGGAACAATCTGTCCCGGCTTGAGGTCATTCATCCCTTCAATATCAATTGTCTCATCACCTCGCAGATTTAATGTCTTACGATTTACGCCCTGAGAAAATTCCAATGGCAATACCCCCATACCAATCAGGTTCGAACGGTGAATACGCTCAAATGATTCCGCAATCACCACCCTAACCCCCAATAACCGAGTCCCCTTCGCTGCCCAGTCGCGGCTCGAACCAGAACCATATTCTTTGCCTGCAATGATAGCCAATGGTGTTTTTTCTTCCTGATAACGCATAGCTGCATCATAAATCGCTAATTGTGTCTGTGATGGAATATGGCGGGTATATCCTCCTTCGATACCAGAAATCATCTCATTACGGATACGGATATTAGCAAACGTTCCACGCATCATGACTTCATGATTACCGCGCCTTGAGCCGTAGGAGTTAAAATCCTTAGGTTCAACCCCATGTTCTTGAAGATAACGCCCTGCCGGGCTGTCAGCTTTGATATTCCCCGCCGGAGAAATATGGTCTGTGGTTACAGAATCCCCAAGAATAGCCAATATATTCGCGCCGTGAATATCCGTTATCGCTTCAGGTTCTGCTGTCATTTCACTAAAGAACGGTGGGTGGCGAATATAAGTAGAATCAAGCTGGAAGTGATAAGTTGCAGAACTCGCAACATCCAGCGACTGCCATGTTTCATCACCATCAAAGACTTCCGCATACTCTTTGTGAAACATATCAGCCTTAATTTGATCAACCGCTTTAGCAATTTCTTTGCTATCAGGCCAGATATCCTTCAAATAGACATCATTGCCTTGTTGATCCTGACCAAGAGGATCTTTAGTCAAATCCTTTTTCATGTTGCCGGATAAAGCATACGCCACGACTAACGGCGGCGACGCTAGCCAGTTAGTTTTTATCAGAGGATGGATACGGCCTTCAAAGTTTCGGTTGCCAGAAAGGACCGCACCGACGGTAAGATCAGCTTGCTTAATCGCCGCTTCAATAGATTCATGCAGTGGCCCAGAGTTACCAATGCAAGTTGTACAACCATAACCTACCAGATTGAAGCCCAATTGCTCCAGATACGGCATCAAGCCAGCCAGTTCAAGGTAATCCGTCACCACTTTCGAGCCTGGCGCCAGTGAGGTTTTCACCCACGGTTGGCGTTTAAGCCCCTTCTCAACCGCTTTTTTCGCCAACAACCCCGCGGCCATCAGCACAGTGGGATTAGATGTGTTGGTACAGGAAGTAATCGCAGCAATGACAACAGCCCCCTCTTCTAACTCATACTTCTGGTTATCCAGATTAACTGGCGCTGAGATGGCTTTCCCCTGGGATTTATTCATTTCCAGATCAACGGATGATTGAAATACTTGAGGTACTCGCGCTAAAGCCACCCTGTCTTGTGGACGTTTCGGTCCAGCGAGGCTCGCTTCCACTGTCGACATGTCCAGCTCAAGACTACTGGTAAATACCGGTTCATCACCGGGATTTCGCCATAATCCTTGGATCTTACAATAAGCTTCTACCAGCTCAATCTGCTGTTCTGCACGCCCTGTCAATCGCATATAGCTCAGGGTAATATCATCTACCGGGAAGAAACCGCAAGTTGCACCATATTCCGGTGACATATTGGCAATGGTTGCCCTGTCTGCCAGCGGCAAATCAGCTAACCCATCCCCATAAAATTCAACAAATTTCCCGACCACACCATGGGCACGCAGCATCTGAGTCACTGTCAGTACAAGGTCTGTTGCAGTAATCCCTTCGCGTAACTTGCCGGTAAGTTTAAAACCCACCACATCAGGAATAAGCATGGAAACAGGTTGTCCTAACATGGCCGCTTCAGCTTCAATACCGCCCACCCCCCATCCTAAAACACCGAGACCATTGATCATGGTGGTATGAGAATCGGTACCAACCAAGGTATCAGGATAAGCCAACTCTCGTCCGTTATGCATTTCATGCCAAACCGTTTTACCCAGGTATTCCAGGTTTACCTGATGGCAAATCCCGGTTCCGGGCGGGACAACACGAAAACGGTTAAAAGCTTTTTGCCCCCAACGCAGAAAGAGATAACGCTCGTAGTTACGTTCCATTTCTAATTGAACATTTTGTTCAAAGGCTTTTTCCGTGCCGAATTTATCCACCATAACTGAATGGTCAATAACCAAATCAACGGGTGATAGTGGATTAACTTGTTCAACATTACCACCAAGGCGCTGAACCGCTTCTCTCATGGCCGCTAAATCAACAACGGCAGGCACCCCGGTGAAATCCTGCATTAATACACGTGCCGGCCGGTAAGCAATTTCTCTGTCTGCATGGCCGGTATTTTGCCAATCAACAATTGCTTTCAAATCATCATCAACAACAGAATTGCCATCGATATTGCGAAGAAGATTTTCCAGAAGAACTTTCAGTGATTTGGGCAAACGGGAAATATCACCCAAATGTTTAGCAACCAGTGGTAAGCTGTAATAATCATATTGTTTACTTACAGCGGAAAGTGTTGAAACACAAACTTTTTTTAAATCAAACGACATAACTCCTCCTTCTTCTTATACTGGCATAACTCAAAACCACCTTAGTGCCTAGCCGTTAATGATAATGGCACAAATTAAACATAACATATAAGCAAATATTTGTTTCTCATTACCACACAATGAATCAATTCAGTGTAACTATCAGAATTTCAGTAATAAATTTTGATAATTTAGTCGAGTAAACAATCGAATGATAATCAGCTAGAATTAACCCGCTAACAATTCAATTGGATTCAAATTATCAATA
Organism: Photorhabdus sp. RM71S; assembly: GCF_042879355.1. Taxonomy (NCBI): domain Bacteria; kingdom Pseudomonadati; phylum Pseudomonadota; class Gammaproteobacteria; order Enterobacterales; family Morganellaceae; genus Photorhabdus; species Photorhabdus sp. RM71S. Next base: position 41,140 of record NZ_JBHFKV010000001.1, read on the forward strand.
AAAAAACAAGGACAAAATAATGGATATAAAAAACGAAATTACGAATAATCAGCAACATATCGCAAAAATCAATGAAGCTAATACGTTCTTTCACATCAACGACACTTATTTTAATATAGAAAATACCAATAAATATAATGAAAAGGATGGCTTAGTTCAGTTCATCATAGCCAAACAATTATCTGATAAACCAGAAGTTATAGAGAAAACAAACAACCTAAGTCAAACATTAATTGCACTCTCCTCCATTGCAACCAATTATGTCAATAAATACGCGGAAAAATATGGAGAGCAATATAAAACAGATATGGATTTTTGGACGAAAGTCGTTAACAAATTACCTCTAATGGGTACCAGCAAAGTTGAATCCAAAAATTACACCGATTCATTAAATGGTTTAAGCATTTCAAAAAGTTTCCTTAATTTTATCATGAATGTTGTTGTATTCGAAAATACGGATATGCTGCCAGATTTCGCTAATTTTCTTACCAAGCAAGGCGAAACGATTCGTTTAGGCATACGGAAAAATAAAGGCTTTTATTCTACAGTGACACTGACGATTGCCATCGATACGTTGATTGTAGGAGAGAAGACAGTATATATTCCGAAACTAAAACTCTATCGAGTTAATTTTGATAGCACCAATTCAAACTTTTTATCAAGCTGTGCTTCTAATGAAAATATCAATATTGATTTTGAGTATTCATCCTTAATATCGGTCTTAGACTATGAAGCACTCGAACATCCTGAGATTAAAACCAGTTTTGATAATTTCATTAACAAGCAAAGAAAAACATCAATAGAAGATTCTGATGATTTCTTCAGTGGTGAGTTTGAACCGATCTGATAAGCAAAATTAGGGAGCTAATCGCAACATTAGCTCCCTAATTATTTCATTATACGATTGGTAATTTGATATCTTTGAACATGACTTCGATATCTTCATTTGAGCGTAAAGCAACTGCCTGATCAATAACATCACGTGTCAGGTGAGGCGCAAAACGCCACATAAAATCATACATGTAGCTGCGCAAGAAACTACTGCGACGAAAACCAATCTTAGTTGTGCTGTAGCTGAATTTATCACGCATATCAATGCAAACAAGGTCATTATCCTGCACCGGATCAACCGCCATGTTGGCAATAACCCCCACACCTAATCCTAACCGGACATAAGTTTTAATGACATCAGCATCTGTCGCAGTGAAAACAATTTTAGGCTTTAAGCCCACTTTATCGAATGCGACATCTAACTCAGAACGACCGGTAAAACCAAATGTATAAGTGACCAGTTGATATTCAGCCAGTTCTTCAATTGAAACACTCTCTTTACCTGCCAGCGGGTGATCCGACGTGACCACCAGCGTCCTGTTCCAATGGTAACAAGGCAACATTATCAAGTCTTCATATAAATGCAGTGCCTCAGTTGCAATAGCAAAATCAGCACTACCCTTACTGACAGCTTCAGCAATTTGTGTTGGCGACCCCTGATGCATGTGTAAAGAGACCTGAGGATAACGTTCAATAAAGCCTTTAATCACAGGAGGTAATGCATAACGGGCCTGTGTATGAGTAGTAGCAATATATAGCGAACCACGATTCGGATAAGTATGTTCACTAGCAACTGACCGTATTGCATCAATCTTAGATAATACTTCACGAGAAATTCGGACAACCTCTTCACCTGCGGGAGTAACATGCGTCAGGTGTTTACCACTACGGGAAAAAATCTGAATACCTAATTCATCTTCAAGCATTCTGACCTGCTTACTGATCCCGGGTTGAGAGGTATACAGTCCTTCTGCCGTAGATGAAACATTGAGGTTGTGGTTTACCACCTCCACGATGTAACGAAGCTGTTGCAATTTCATATAAACACCATCCCAAAATAAACGCTGTGAACAATTATGACTTAGAAATCTGGACTGATATTGCTGTTTGCTATTTATTATAACGAATAGAAATAATATTGTTGTCGCATATAACCACTATAACACGATTATATATTTATATAACGAATAATTAAAAATTCATAATGAATGTTTAACCGGATTCTAATTCATATATTTTAAGATAATGCCAATAGGCGAAAAAAGCCAACCTATAAGGTTGGCTTAATAGAAGAAAATAATCCCTTTTCTGAGAAAAAGAGAGTATTGATTCTGTCAGAAATTGTTACTTTTTGTCTTTCTCAACCCATTTCCCATCAACATAAAACACACTCCACCCCGTTGCCTTGCCATTTTTCTCTGAAGAAGCATATTGCTGTTTAGTCTTACGGCTAAAACGGATAACTGCTTTATTACCTTCAGCATCCGCCACAGGCGCATCAGCCAGATAGCGTAATTTCTCCGGCAAACGTTCTTTAAAACGCGCTAACTCTTCTACCAACGGCGCTCTGGTTTCTCTGGATTTAGGGAAAGTATTTGCTGCTAAAAATACACCGGCTGCACCATCACGCAATACAAAATAGGCATCAGATTTTTCACAAGGAAGCTCTGGTAGCGGAACCGGATCCTCTTTTGGTGGCGCGACTTCTCCACTGCGCAAGATTTTGCGGGTATTTTTACAAGTTTCATTGGTGCAGCCCATGTATTTACCAAAACGCCCCATTTTCAAGTGCATTTCAGCGCCACATTTATCACATTCGATAACAGGACCGTCATATCCCTTAATACGAAATTCACCCTCTTCCACTTTGTAGCCATCACAAGCCGGGTTATTACCACAAACATGTAACTTACGTTGGCTATCAATAAGGTAACTGTCCATCGCTGTACCACATTTTTTACAGCGACGACGGGCGCGCAATGCGTTTGTTTCCGCCTCATCCCCTTCCAAGACATTAAGAATCTCATTTTCAGGGATAAGGTTTATCGTCTGCTTACAACGCTCTTTAGGTGATAACGCATAACCAGAACAACCCAAGAAAACACCCGTGGTTGCCGTTCGAATGCCCATAGAGCGCTGACATGTCGGGCACTCAATAGAGGTAATTACCATCGGATTAGGCCGCATACCGCCATCTTCCGGCTCTTTATTGGCGACGTCTAGCTGTTCACTAAAATCTGTGAAAAACTCATCCAGAATCCCTTTCCATTCGGCTTTGTTACTTGCAACCTGATCAAGCTGATCTTCCATTCGCGCAGTAAAATCATAACTCATCAGCTCGTTGAAATTTTCTTCCAGACGATCAGTAACAATTTCTCCCATTTTCTCCGAGTAAAAACGGCGACTCTCCACGCGAACATAACCACGCTCCTGAATCGTGGAGATAATGGAAGCATAAGTGGATGGGCGACCAATACTGCGTTTCTCCAGCTCTTTAACCAGGGATGCCTCACTGTAACGTGCCGGTGGTTTGGTGAAATGCTGGCTTGGGATCAGTTGTTGCAAATCAAGTTCTATACCAATTTCAACAACCGGCAACGTGTGGTCTTCATCACCTTTGCGTAACACAGGCATCACTTTTGTCCAGCCATCAAAACGCAGTGTACGACCTTTGGCCCGCAATTCAAAATCACCCGCCTGTACCATCAATGTTGTGGAATCGTATTTCGCTGGTGTCATCTGACAAGCCACAAACTGACGCCAGATTAGCTGATACAGCTTCTGTGCATCCGCATCCATATCTTTCAGTTGCTCTGCCATGATATCAACACTGGAAGGACGAATCGCTTCATGCGCTTCCTGTGAATTCTCTTTACTGCTGTAAGTATTGGCTGCTTCTGGCAGGTATTTATCGCCAAAATTATCACTGATATAACCACGAACCATATCCAGCGCATCCTGACTCAAGTTAGTTGAATCAGTACGCATATAAGTAATATATCCGGCCTCATACAAACGCTGAGCCATCATCATGGTCTTTTTAACACCAAACCCTAAACGCGTGCTGGCCGCCTGTTGCAATGTAGATGTGATAAACGGCGCACTCGGTTTACTGGAGGTTGGACGATCTTCACGATCGATCACTTTGTAACGGGCTTTTTCCAGTAAAGAGACGGCGGCTTGAGTTTGTTCACTATTAACCGGCTTAAACGGTTTACCCTGCTGATGGGTCACTTCCATATGCAGTGAAATTTCGCCTTTCGCCAGCAAATCAGCATGTAATTGCCAATATTCTACCGGTACAAACGCTTTAATTTCACGCTCTCTTTCTACTACAAGGCGTACCGCCACCGATTGCACACGACCGGCAGATAGCCCTCTAGCCACCTTTTTCCACAGTAGCGGAGAAACCATATAACCCACGACTCGATCCATAAAACGGCGAGCTTGTTGAGCATTTATCCGGTGAATATTTAATTCACCCGGATTATCAAATGCCTGTTTGATGGCATTTTTAGTGATTTCATTAAAAACAACCCGGCTAAAACGATCGCCATCACCGCCAATCACTTCCCGCAAGTGCCATGCAATGGCTTCTCCCTCTCGGTCAAGATCCGTTGCGAGATAAACATGATCAACTTTTTCAGCCAGTGATTTTAGCTCTGCCACGACCTTCTCTTTGCCCGGCAAAATCTGATAATTCGCTTCCCAACCACGGTATGGATCAACGCCCATACGGTTGACTAATGCAGCTTTCTCATCTTTTTTAACCTTCTTCTTAGACTTATCGGTAGATGAGCTCGAACTCTTTTGGCTGGCTGAGCCGCTGGTCGGCAAATCACGGATATGACCAACGCTGGATTTCACCACGTAGTCACTCCCCAAATATTTGTTGATTGTTTTGGCCTTTGCCGGGGACTCCACTATTACAAGAGCTTTACCCATAGTTATCTTTACCTAATTATCTTTTCAGATGGTGGAATTCACTGCGCCATATCACGGTATTTAAAACCTCTTTTTATATTGCGATAGATTCTCAATATATCAACTTATTTTTATTCAGTTGATTTTCCCAAACTCGAAACATATTGAATTATCTAAGGTATTTTAGATACCGCCCATGATCTATGCAAATGAATGAAGCGATCACCGTAAACAAAATCTTCCATCTGCATGATGAAAAGTTCACACTCTACCTGATAAAAAATGATGCGCAACAAATTATTTTTGATTAAGGATAGAAAAAGGTAGAACAGAACAACACCGATTAAAGGTGAACAATGACTAAAAAAAGCCAGCGATATTATCCGCCAACGTGAAGATTTTATTCATGGTATGTATATAAGTAGCGTAAAGCAAAAAGGAAATGTATTAGTATTAATGGTGAATTTTTTCTAAGGGAAAATGGTTTACCCACAGTAAAAAGTACTGCTATTTTCAATATGTTCAAACACCTGACTCATATCCTGTCGAAACAATATTATCTCGAAAATTAATAACAAAAATTTATTGAGCAACGAATAGGCAGATATATAAAAACGATATAAAAATATATCTGCCGGGTATAAAACAGCTCTGACAGTAAACTACAAGTATTAATTACATTTCTAAGGTGAGATCAGAGAAAAAACCCGCCATCAAACGATTAAACAGCTCTGGTGCTTCCCAAAATGGCCCATGTCCCAAGTTGAGCAAGTTATACACCTGACCAGTCCAGAGATTTTTGTAGGTTATCCCGTTAATGTAATCAATATTAACGAATAAATCTTCTGCGCCATTAACGATAGCCAGTGGCGTTGGGTTTGTTTCAACCAATAACCGTTGATCCATAACGTCCGGTGAAACCGACGCTTCAGACATATACTGCCGGGCCAAACCATCGGTCCGCGCCACTGCGGATCTCAAAAATGGCTCACAAAGTGCGTTTTCTCCATACAACGCCAGGGTATAATCCGTAATCTCCTCTTCTGTCAGCGAAGCCTTACCCGATATTGCCATAAACCGGCTTGGTTTAAATCCAAGACTGACATTCTCTGCGCCTGGACTAACCGGCGGCGTGCCACAAATCATTAGCCCAACAATCCCTGGGAGTCGCGGGATCAGCTCTAAACCGATATGTCCCCCCAGTGACCATCCGAAAACAGCAACTTTATCGATGCCTAATTTTTCCAGTACTTCGATGATGCAAAGTGCATAACCAGGTATCGAATAGGTCCGGCGAGGGTCCACTGCATTTGATGAAGCACCGTGCCCTGGTAAATCAATCGCTAAAATCCGGTATTCGTCACCAAAACAGTTAATTTGATGGCGAAAAACGTCTTTGCAACTCGAATTACCGTGTATAAGGAGGACCGGTAACCCATCACCTCCCGTATCAGCAACAGAGATGACAGCATGACTGGTATGAATATCGTATTGTGAAATAGCCATAATACTTTATTTCCTTATGAATATTATTGTAAGTTGCCATTCTTCGGGAATTTTCATAATGCGTTTAAAGACGCCAATAACGCTGTGCAAAAGTGACTTGTATTTATTTGAAAATCAGCCAGACAGAACACATAAACGCAAAGCCAGAGTATCAACTATTGGTGTAGAAAAGCCTGCGGCTCATCACAAGCAGGAAGGGGGATGTAAAGCAAATTATGTAACACCTGTAATATTTTAACAGGGCCAAAATACCTGGCTTTTCAGGGGAATAACATCGTGAGAATAAGCGCCACTCTATTCAATTAGCACTACAATTAAGCAATATATCAAGGTACCCCTGAACGTCGAAATAGAACGCCTTGGGGTACGCCAAGATAATTGATTCAAAATAGCGGAATTTTAATTAAAGCAGAGGCTTCTCCCCTCTTTGCCACCAGCGCAATAATAGTTTATCAATACTTTCCATTGCATTGCCGGTGAAACGCTCTACCATGCGTTTACGGCGTGTATAACTGACACCAATAACTTCACAGTTATCTATTTGAGCAATCAACAGATCATCGCTGACACCAATTTCGTCAATCAATCCCTTCTCTTTCGCCTGTGAGCCGTACCAATATTCGCCTGTCGCCACACTTTCCACGTCAAGTGATGGGCGATGAGTATGAATAAACGATTTGAATAGTTCGTGAGTCTGATTCAGATCTTCCTGAAACTTTTTCCGACCCTGCTCTGTATTTTCCCCCAACACAGTCAGTGTACGTTTATATTCACCAGCCGTATGGAGTTCCACATCAATATCATTTTTCTTCAATAACTTATGAATGTTCGGAATCTGAGCGACCACGCCAATAGAACCAATGATGGCAAAGGGTGCAGCAACTACACGATCAGCAACACAAGCCATCATATAGCCCCCACTGGCAGCAACTTTATCTACGACGATAGTCAAGCGAATCCCTTTCTGACGCAAACGGGCAAGCTGAGAAGCCGCCAATCCATAGCCATGCACCATGCCTCCAGGACTTTCCAGACGTAACAGCACTTCATCTTTTGCATCTGCCACGGCCAGAATTGCGCTAATCTCTTCACGTAATGAATCGACTTCATGTGCATCCATACTTCCTTTAAAATCCAGCACATAAAGACAAGGTTTCTGTAACCCTTTATGACCTGCCTTAGCGTCACTTTTCTTCTGCTTGGATTCGAGCTTTTGTTGCTTATTAAACGCTTTCTGCCAGATTTTTCCTTCCGCTTCCGTCATGCGTGCCCGCTGCATTTGACGCTGTTTATCCCGATATGATTCACCAAGGTCGGTGAGTTTCAGTTCTCCTTTTAGCGAGGATTTCCGCATTCCCATGCCAATACCGAATATTGCCAAAGCAATAACAGCCAACACCAATGTAACTACTTTGGCTAAAAACAACCCGTAAAGAGATAAGTACTCCACAAAATCCACCTTTTGTTTCTTAGACTATGAATTTACAATAAATGCATTTAATTTTTTTCATTTAAAAACAATATATTATAATTAATTCGCATTCAATAAATACGAATATGTACAAATAAAAACGTCCAGTATATCGGCCTCAGTAGCTAATTCTACACCATTAGATAGAGAAATGGGGGACCAGTTCAAAAATGAGGGATTAGATTGCAGAATCACAAAAACCCGGCGTTTCAACCAAGCACTATGACTGTTACCACTACTTGACTGTTACAACTATCTGAAAGAGAAGCAGGAAATTATCGAACAATGGGAAAAGAGATCGTTATCGCTACATACCCGTTATCCTTCAAGTTGCCTCTTTGTTGGCTGCACTCGCTCACCCCGGTCACATAGTTACCTATGCTCCCGGGGATTCTTCCTTTGCCGTCGCGATGCATCTTGAAATCCATAGGGTATACCCCAAACTTCATTAATGAGAGAAAAAGACTATGATATTCATTTTATTAAATGTAGTAAAATTGACTGTTTTCTTTATATTATTTGCAATATTTAGTTATTTTTTTATTTCAGGAAAAAACGTAAAAAAAACAGTAATATCATCGGTGTTATCTGCTGTTGTTTTTATTCTAGTTGAGATTTTATCTCCAGCGCTGCTGCTCTGTTTTTTATATCTCTCTGAATTTTTTTATAATGCCGTGCATTAAATGCGCGGCATATTTAGTCCATAAATAATTCAGGTTGTCTTTAACTAAATAAAATCGTTACATAGCTCTTGTAATTTATTATTATTAATAACACGCCCCACATGGAAACCGTCACAAGCAGCATGATGAACCTGAATTGCCAAAGGCAACTGAGTTTGATTTCCATTTTGGTAAAATTTTCCCATTGTAAATATGGGTGGAAAATAATCGATAAAACTTGCAATGTTCAAGTTAAATCCATCAAAACTTACCCACGGCACTGATGATATGTGAAAGTGATTTTCAGGTAGTTCTGGTTTAGAAAAAAAGCAAAGATCATCTTTATAGGTTTCATAATCATCAGAATAGTTTTTCATAAACTCGGACAGATCAGCATTGAACTCAGTCCAAGTCGCTGAGAATGTTTCTGTTTCCTTGTGAAAGATTGTATACGCAGGATTTACACCATCCCATACAATTAATTCTTCATCTTTTATAGCCATTCTGAACTCAGAATAAGAGTTCACAACTTTTGATATTAAATAAATCATGGTTGGATAGAATTTATATTGTTTTTCTACCAACGAAGATAACAAATGGGTAATATCAATTTTTGCTGTTAGACTAAATCCGCATTGCACAACATTACGGTAATGCAAGAAATGCTCTTTCCTATCCCAGAGATCTATATCAACCTTTGAGTAATTCATGTTTTCCCCTTCTAATGTAAAATTTAACAAATTGATTAAATTAGAAGGGCTGCTCTTTCTGTTTGTATTGGACTCATAATCACTCCGGTATGAAATTGGATTAAATACTCAGTTTCTGACGAAGAAAAATTATACATTAGCTAAAAATAAATAACTACCAACACAGCAACTATGCTCCGTTTATCTCCTGAGCAATCAACCTTAGCAAATTTGACTCAATATATCACTTTCTGTTTTGATAGCCCGAACGGCCTCCGACGGTAACAAATCGCGCCATCAATAACAGGAAATCTTCAAATGTTACATTACCAACCAAGACATGACCTCCTACAACAACGTATTATTTTGGTGACAGGTGCTGGAGAGGGTATTGGCCGTGAAGCGGCTTTGACCTATGCCCGTTACGGTGCACAAGTGATCTTACTTGGCAGAACAACACACAAACTGGAAGCTGTCCAAAAAGAGATTGAACAAGCAGGTGGGGCCCCTGCAACTGTTTACACCATGGATCTGCTTACCGCCACAGCCGAAGGGTGTCAGGCATTCGCTGGCGATTTAGCGCAACATTATCCGCATCTGGATGGCGTATTGCATAATGCAGGATTACTGGGAGCTGTCGCACCGATGGCAGAGCAGCCAGTGCAATTATGGCATGATGTTATGCAAGTCAACGTCAATGCGACCTTTATGTTAACGCAAGCCTTATTACCACTATTATTGAAGTCACCTGACGATTCATTAATCTTTACCAGTTCGAGCGTTGGCCGCGAAGGTCGTTGTGGTTGGGGAGCCTATTCCGCCTCTAAATTTGCAACCGAAGGCATGATGCAAGTTTTAGCAGCAGAATATAAGCACATTTCTCTACGCGTTAATTGTATTAATCCCGGCGGTACACGCACAAATATGCGCTCCCGCGCATTCCCTAACGAAAATTCTGCTAAACTGAAAACACCGGCAGATATTATGCCACTGTATCTTTATCTTATGGGCAGCGATAGTCTGCATAAAACAGGCATCAGTTTTGATGCCCAACCCGGACGCAAAGCAGGACCAGCCGAATAATGACAATCAATGACAACCAACATCAAAAAAGGCAACAACGCCTAAAAGAAAAAGTGGATTTTCGTATTGAAGCCGCCCAGTTAGAACGGGGTATTCTCATCGTTTTTACCGGCAATGGTAAAGGCAAAACCACTGCGGCATTTGGCACTGTAACCCGAGCGATAGGTCATGGATTTCGCGCCGGTGTGATCCAGTTTATCAAGGGGAAATGGGAGAATGGCGAGAAAAATCTGCTGGAACAGCATGGAGTGAATTTTCATGTTATGGCAACAGGTTTTACCTGGGAAACTCAAAGCCGGGAAACGGATACTGTAGCCTGCCAGCAGGTATGGCGCTATGCGTTAGAGATGTTATCTAATCCCGATTTGGATCTAGTTATCTTGGATGAACTGACTTATATGGTGAGTTATGGCTATCTTCCTCTGGAAGAAGTTATTACTGCGCTCAACCACCGACCGGAACACCAATCCGTTATTATCACCGGCCGGGGCTGTCATCGTGAATTATTGGAAATGGCAGATACCGTGACAGAGATGCGCCCGGTAAAACATGCCTTTGACGCCGGCATTAAAGCACAAAAAGGGATCGATTGGTAAAAAAGGCCCCGTTATAACACACGAGACCCAGAAAACTTAACGACCTTTTGGTGCGGTTGTTCGCCCCGCATTCTGGCGTGAACTGCCCGGACGTTTACCTGCCGATGGACGCGATGCGACTTGAGCATGGCGTTTAACCGCTCGGCGGATTTGGTTAGCTTTAAGACGGCGTTGATCACGCCCAACGGCCACTTTGGAAACCGTCTCTTCATTCAAATCCACTAATTGGCGTAAATAGTTAGTCTGCTCCAGACCCAATTCCGTCCATCCCCCGCGTGGTAAGCCTTTTGGCAAACTAATATCCCCATAACGCACACGAATAAGACGACTCACCTGTACACCAACTGCTTCCCAAAGACGACGAACTTCACGGTTACGTCCTTCTGTCAGCGTGACGTTATACCATTGATTCATCCCCTCTCCCCCCTTAAACGCGATAGTACGGAATGAAGCTGGACCATCTTCCAGTTGAATCCCTTTAGCCAGTTGTTTCAATTTGGCATCATCAACTTCACCAAAGACACGGACAGCATATTCGCGTTCAACTTCACGGCTTGGATGCATCAAGCGATTAGCCAGTTCACCATCCGTGGTAAATAGCAACAAACCACAGGTATTCACATCCAGACGCCCAACCGCTATCCAGCGGGAACCTAGCAATTTAGGCAGACGATCAAAAACCGTTGGCCGTCCTTCTGGATCATGACGAGTACAAAGCTCACCTTCTGGTTTGTAATAAGCCAAAACACGGCAAACCGCTTTTTGTGATTCTTTGATATTTAATACCCGACCATCGAGGCGGATTTTTGTGGCGGGCTGAACTTCAAGGCGATCACCTAAAGTCGCAATCTTACCGTCAACACTGACGCGCCCCTGTTGAATATAACCTTCTATTTCGCGGCGGGAACCGTGACCGGAACGCGCGAGAATTTTCTGTAACTTTTCAGATTTCTGTATCTTACCGCTCATTGAGCAACCTCTGTTGTCGCCTTCACAGGCGTCGTGTTATATATCAATCAATACGTTATGATAGAATTCAATCATAACAAACTGATTTTAATACATTTGATAGCATAGAATGCTAGAAAATAGCTCATACATTCTAATCCGTGGCCGAGCATTCTACACTAATTTCAGACACAATGATTCTAATCCAGCAATTCCCATCACACGAAAACTGAAAACATCATGGCTGGCGTAAGGTAACAATATCTCCATCCTTATCGCGATTTACCGACATTTAATATAACAGATTCCCCATTATCAGGATTAAAAAACCCAACACTGATCACATTTCATACTAGCCATTCTGACGGTCAATTAATTACACATTAGAGATCATCGCCGATCAATAAATAACCCATTGTCGATTGATTGATGATTCTGATCGAATAAACCCCCGTTGGGTTATAAACCGGCGGATAGATAACAGAAAATAACAAATTATGCCCTTCAGGATGGGATGCAATTGCCCCAATGGTGCTAACAAAGCCGCAATTACCAAGATAAAGCTGGCCCATATCGATCATCTCTATCCCTTTAATAAACATGTTAGGGGATTCAATAAAATCTTTAATACGGTTATGCTTATCAACTCCCCCGCTTTGCCATTGCTCAGGAGGATATGAATCATCCAATAAATAACCATTCTTCTCTGATAACGCTTTAATTAAGGCCAATACCGGATCTTTTGCATATAACGTGACGCCTTTAAAGTCAAAAGGTTCACAAGCAGCCAGAATATCATTTAATTCACTTAATTTTACCGCTTTATCAGGATCTCCGCTCAATGCTTCTTGCACTGATTTTTCAGCATATGCGTCACGTCCACATGCGATTAAATCTCTATCTGGTGATTTCTGCCATGTATGAACATTAGCGACATCAACTGGTTTATCGGAGAAATTAATAACTGACATTTTCAATATCCCTTGATTTTATAATGGATGGATAACCTTACGCTGTTATTTATATTAAATAGCCAGCCCAAAGATTTTTACCTAATAATATAATTAAATAATTAGCAAATAAACTTACCTTGGGTGAGGTAAATATTTCCTTATCACGTTATTAAAATCAACTTAATTATTAAATAGATGATAATTTTATTTTATTTTATTTTATTGAGTCAGCATTAATAATTCGAAACAACAATAACCATTTCTATTCAATTAAAAAATCAAAAATATATACCCTATGGATTTCAAGATGCATCGCGACGGCAAGGGAGAGAATCCCCGGGAGCATAGGTAACTATGTGACTGGGGTGAGCGAGTGCAGCCAACAAAGAGGCAACTTGAAAGATAACGGGTATAAAGCCTGCGTATAATACACAGGCTTTATATAGATTCTGAAAATAATTACTGCGTAGCTTATAAGAATGGCGTGATATTGCCAGCCCCTTCCCGTATTACAACCGGCGTATTCTCAGTTAAATCAATTACGGTGGTAGGCTGTTGCCCTAAATAACCCCCGTGAATAATCAGATCAACCCGTTTTCCCAAATTATCTTTAATTTCTTCAGGATCAGATTCAGCAAAATCATTGCCCGGCAAAATCAGGCTAGTGGACATCAATGGTTCACCCACCTGTTCAAGAAGCGCCAAAGCAATTGGATTAGATGGAACACGTAACCCGATGGTTTTCCGCTTATCATTCATCAAACGACGAGGTACTTCTTTCGTCGCTCGCAAAATAAACGTGTAATTGCCCGGAGTATTATTCTTAATCAGACGAAAAGCCGAATTATCGACATAAGCATAAGTCGATATCTCCGACAAATCCCGGCACATTAAGGTGAAATTATGATGACTGTCTAACTGGCGAATACGACATATCCGAGTCATCGAATCTTTATCTTCCAGATGGCAACCAATCGCATAACCGGAATCAGTGGGGTAAACAACCACCCCTCCTTTTTTCAACACATCCACACTTTGCCCTATTAAGCGGGGCTGCGGATTATCTGGATGAATATAAAAAAACTGGCTCATAAATTACCTCTTAATTTTATGCTGCCCCTACAGTGACCAGTTACGCCATATTGGTACCACATCACCGGGTAACCACAATTTACGCCCTAACTCTATCCATGAACAAGGCTGGTGAAAATCAGAACCTAACGAAGCCATCAAATCATATTCCCGTGACAACTGACCGAGATATTGCCGCTCGTTAGGTGCCTGCTGGCACTGTGCAACTTCCATTGCATCACCACCATGTTGTTTAAACCAGGCAATCAGACGCTTCAACCATTTGGTCGATAAATCATATCGTCCCGGATGCGCAATGACTGCTTGACCACCTGATTGATGAATGGCATCAATAGCTTGTTCAATTGTACACCATTGCGGTGGAACGTATCCGATTTTTCCCTTTGCCAGATATTTTTTAAATATTTTCGCCATTGTTGGCTCTCTGCCCATTTCAATTAAATAACGGGCAAAATGGCCTCGTGTTACTTGTCCGCCATTCGCTAATCGGCTCGCTCCTGCCCAAGCATCGGAAATACCCACCTTTGCCAGCTTGCGACCTATTTCAATTCCTCGTTCTTTCCTGAGTTCAGATTGTTTATTAAGTAATTCAATCATTGCATTTGACTGAATATCAATGTTCAGACCAATAATATGAATCTCGATATTTTGCCACAAGGTGGATATCTCAACCCCTGATATGAGCTTTAATGGCAAATCATGTTGGTTGATATATTCATGGGCTGGCAAAATAGCGTCTGTCGTATCGTGATCAGTCACGGCCAATACATTAACGCCCATTGCCACCGCTCGTTCGACCAATTCTGCTGGTGAAAGTAAACCATCCGATGCAGTCGTATGGCTATGCAGATCGTAAATTGTTACTAACTCAGTGGCTGAATTTGTCATTATCCCTTTCTCTGCCCAAATAGCTTAAAACGCTTGATGGGATAGCTTAACGGTAAATGGTCGCGTTTTACAGAAATAATCATGTTCAGCCCTAGAATATCGGGTTGAACATGATTATTTTAAGAATGAAAAAACTGACAGATAAGAAAAGCAATATCCCTTTTTATTGGCAAAGAAAAATTAACCGGCGTTTTTCTTCACCTAACCAATAGATTTCAAATAATAGGGCTTACCCGGATTATAGAGTGGCCCCATGTCGATGGTTTCATCATTAGATTTGGCAATATAGCCCATCCCTTCTCTGGCCGCATTTGCCAACAAGCCACAATCCTGATCGCCTGACCAAGAAAATATGCCTCCCAGTTTATTCTTAGCGACATATTCCGCTTTTTGCTTCACCGTGCGAGGGGTATCTAATGAGATAAAGTGTCCCTCTTTTTCACTAAACAAGAAATCAGCATCAGCATTGGTATCTGTCATTAACACAAAGCCATTTTTCCCGCTAGCGAGAGTGTGTTCACTATCCAGATAATTATTAACAATATCAAAGAATTCAGGTGAACCTTTTTCCATTGTTCCTAATGCATCGCCAGTTTTATTATATTCGCGCGTTTCAAGATTTGCCCCTTTGCCCGCACGGCCATAGTTAGCATAACCTAAATGAATTTTCTCCAAAGGTATGCCAAGCTCCTGATGTAGGTAATTGATAGCAACTTCCGCGGATAAATCAGACGCATCTGATGGATCAGGATCTTTTGGCGAATAGAGATTAGTATGATGGCCGATATAAGGTGCCCACCCGGTACCAAAATAGTCGTAACTCATTAAGTAAATATTATCCAGACCATTCTTGACTAATTCAGCAATATTAGAGGTTTTTAATTTCGCTTTTACACCACTACAAGCAATGGAGATCTCTTTTCTATCCTCTCGCCCAAATCGACTATCCAAAGATTCACGTAATTCTTTAATTAACAGAGCGTAATGTTCTCCATCTTTATCACTAATAACATTACCTTCCTCTCCCGGGCTTCCAGGATATTCCCAGTCAATATCGACACAACTGAACATAGGAAAACGCTCAAAGAAATCAACAATACTGTCAACAAAAACACGACGCAGTGCCGCCTCAGCCGCCATCACGGAGAAATAACCGGACATACTCCAGCCACCAATACTAAAAGCTAATTCAAGTTTATGACCCGCTAAACGCGCCGTTTTTTGCAGTTCACGTAACCCACCTAATAAACCCGAAGCTCTCTTTTGTTGATAATAAGGCAAGAATGTTCCCGGACCGATATCAGTATTCGCGCTTTCTTTCGGTAATCCCACATTACGGGCAGTCCCTAAATCACCATAAGGGTCAAGAGGGACAATATGGCCTTCAGTAATTTTTATTTCACTCTGGCTATTCCAACCATCGGCAACCTCTTTGATTTTATCCCCTTTCACACCAGTATCACCGTAAATACCCAAAAAGCTAAATATTAACTTATCATAAGCGGTGACCTTGATAGTGCTTAAATCAAACCCTCTTCCCCGATCACCAGCCCCTTTATCCTCACCATCCAAACGTGCATCATATTGGCACCAATCAGTAATATAAGCAGAAAGTTTTGGCCTGGATTTATCGCTTTCATATTCATTAAACATCGGGCGACAAACACGCGTCGCAGTATAAGAAAGGTTACCCGCTGAACCATCAGGTTTAAAATTAACATCCGGCCGTTGATAGGTTTGTTCTGTAATAGCATCCGGTTGTAAAACCGGTGAAGGAATATCTTCGGTTGGATCAACGCGCCCATCGGTAGGATTTCCGTGCTGTTTTATCTCATCTTCCGTCGCTGGACGAATATATTTCCAGGCATTATGCGGTGTTCCCTCTTTAGCCGTAGGATCGGGAATATGCCAGCGTTCAACCCAATAAGTATTGGTATAAACACCACTATTAAAAATAACATTATAAACTTGGCCGCCTGCCTGATTATTCCATGCAGTTAATGGCTCACCAACAATATCACTTATGTCGGACATGGATTTCGATGAGGTATAAGTATATTTATTTACCATTTATAAACTCCAATGCGATTTATATTTAGCCTCCACATAATTAGAAGAGGCTAATTTGAATGTTAAAGATAATGAGTAAGCATTTTAAATTCAGGTGACTGATTCATTTAATGCTTAATTCTCGTTATCACAAATCTGGGTTTTCCTTTTTTAATAACTCTTTAACCGCCAGACCAAATGATGCAGATCCTTCTTGCGCGGTATATCGAATATGAAGAATAATATCGGTCAAACTTTCTAAATCCTGCGAGGTATTGGTAAATTGGAAATTCCAACTCGATCCTACTCCTACCCCCTCAAAGGGTAAGAAACGTTCATCATCGAAATTAAGCGTGAACATTCCGCTGTCATTAATCCCCGTAGATAAAGCAATTTGTTGATTAGGCTGGATACTGCGCACCGTATAAGGCGTTTCCGCACGAATTCCTTCTTTCAACATTTTTTCAACGGTTTTGAGATCCGCTTTTGTCGTATAACTGCTCACACCCGACAAACTTAGTTTGGCACAGATATCTTCATAAGGCCCAATTAACATAGGCAGCGTCACTGAAACTGATTTAATCCGCCGATTAAATAAACCCGGATAATCCGTACCAAATTGTTTTAACTCATCCAAATTAAAGGTGATTGCATTATGTGATTTCAGCACTTTGAGATTATCTTCCCAAGACTCGCCCAATAAAGATTTAAGCGAAATCGTTTTGATAATTTCCAATTTACGCGAATTTTGCTCAACGTAAGTGCGTTCCATACGTTGCAACGCCAATTTCAGATTTTCACCGACCAACAGCCCTTGATAGAGATCATTCCAGCTCGCGCCATCAATAAAATTCTGCTCGCCTAGCCCAAGTTCATATTGTAAAGAGGCTTGTGCGGATAAACACAACGATGAAACAGCATCATAAGCCTGCAAATAGAGGCTTGAGATCTGGCTAATCATCCAAGTATATAAGCTTTCATTAGTAAAACGGCTGGAGAAATACGCCAACAGTGCCTGAGATTGTTGTTGCTGTGCTTCAACTTGCGCCAAACGCTTACGTGCGGCACTAACCTGCAACTGCTGAATATTAATTTGCTGATCAATAGATTTTACTTCCCATTCAGCCTGTTTATATTGCAGTTCCCACTCTTGCCGGCGACGGCGATAAGATTCAGAAACACTGAGGCTATCAGCTTTAGTACTATCGGATTGATGTTTCAAGGTTGCTATTTCAGCAACAGCATTTAAAGCGGCCCCCCAATGTGAACCTCCAACTGCCAATCCATAAATATTGGGAACTAAATCCAGTGCCGCCGCCGCTGTTCTTGATACTTGTGAAGCCAACAGAGCAGAAGATGCCTGAGCCTGTAATTCAATAACCTGCTGTTCCGTTGACGAAATATTTTCATCATAAAGACTTTTATAATGTTCGTACCGCTCCTGAGCAGATTGTTTACTCACTTGCAACGCATCAAGACTGGCTTGGTTAATATTGATATCTTGTTGCTGAAGGTCAACCGCAAAACGGTAGAGATCATTATTCTGAACCATCTGAAATGATTCAAAACTCAAATTATCTTTCCGTTCCAACAAACTCAACAACGTGCTGCCAAATTGTATCAATGTATCGACACCCGATTTCGCCCGCGCCAACATCGGTTCAAAACGATAATTTGGTACTCTGAAATTCATTCTGCTGGCATTTCTGGCAGCAACAACCCGCTGATAACGCTGATTCATTAATCCACGAGGAGAAATTTTCGAATCATAAAGATCCATAGAAATTTCTTTACCATCCAGCGTTAAATTATGCCGTAAATTGTAAATCCGGCTTTCTATTTTATCCCACAGGGCCGTTAACTCTTCATTAATCGGTTTCATAAAGAGATCATTATCCAGCGCACGAATCGTTTTATCATGAACCACCGGGGCATAAGGCAAAGGATAACTTATCATCTCCAATGCACGTACTGTGCTACTCTTCTTATATAATGCATCCTCAAGAGTTATCGGCTGCCATGAACTGGCTAATTGGAGATCAGGACGCGCACCTAATAATGAACTTGCCGTTGCATAGCTCAGACGTGCCACCGTTCTGGCAGTAGGCTGTAACTTGCGATATTCCATGTCACCCTGATCGATAATATTCTTAACGTAGAAGTTAAAAATAGCCTTACGATAATGAATAGGTTCACTGGCAGAAATTGCATCAGGATCAGCCGGTTCTATTAAACTACGTAATCTCTTGGGTTCGTCAATGATCGGGCGACTATTCCAATAACGTGGCTTATCTTGTTCCAGCGCCGGTTCGTCATTACTTTCAAAAGGATTAAAAATAAACTTAATCCAGCGACTGGCTTCTTCATAACGCTGTTCGACATTAAACCGCCAGGCCACCATAAATGGCATATGGAAGAATAATTCCCAGAAATAAATACCATTTGCCCCTTTAAGGTCGATAGGTTTTGAAACATTACCGGTAATCGGCTCTTCATGAATATTTTGCGTTTCCCAACTGAGAACTTTATCCAGTTTTTGACTCGCCTTACTAATTAATTCTTTTGCAAACAGGGTATTTAGACGAATCGCCTTGTCAGAATACCAACTTTCTAATGGTTCCTCTGGTTGCTCTTCTTTTGGAAATTGCAAATACTGAGTTTGTTTAGTCTGTTTAATCTGAACCTTGTCACGGAGCAATTTCCCAACACTCAATTTTTGCTTAATTTTACCTGCAATATCTCCAGTTTCCGACGGCAAACTAAAACCCGTAACAACCGTCACATCACTCCTATCGCATCGATTCAATGTGACACTCAGCTTTGGATCATAATCTTCCGGGGTAAGCACTTTATAATTCAACCAACAGCGTTCACCCTGACTATCTTCTAACCAAATACAATAAAGGATATTTTTGCTTCTGCTAAAATCATATTTATACGTTGAAGTGGACGTAAGATACATATTCAATGTCCCGTCAACATAAGTCGCATCCAGCTTGAAATCGTCTATTTTACCCAGTTGTCCTTCAAATTCTTTTTCCCCTGCTATCGGCCATTTCATATTATTATTAACAGGGTAAAGCACCAATTGCTTATATTCGTCCGGCCCTCCATTTGCGGGTTCCCGGAAATAGAACCAGACTAAAGCAGCGCCATATGCATCCAGATCAGATAACTTCGAAGTGGATTTAGGCAAATCCGTTGCTTCCATTAATAAATTGTCACAAACATAGGTAAAAACTTCGTCATAATCGTATGCTTTTCCATCATTACCTGTACCCTGCATACGTACAAATGCCACCAACGCTAAACGTTCAACGTCTCCGGTACGATCGAGAACCGCAATCAACTCTTTCATAGAATGATCAAGTAAATCTTCACGAACGGTAGTGCCGGTACTCCAGGTACCATCAAACGCTAAATGAGCCAAATTAAGTTTGGTACGATATTTAATACTATTACCTTGATCTTGTTTTTCTTCAGAGACTTCAAACCAACTAATATATAATCGGTTATTCAAGATAATTGGACGAACAATACCGTTACACGCATTTTCCAAAGGAACATTAATCAGCTTCCACTCACTCCAGGCGGTAGGATAAAGTTCATCAGTCTGATTATTACGCTGTTTGGCATCTAAAGTTCGCCAGAAATAACGGTAAGGTTGAGTTCGTGTTTTAGCAATGAAATAGACCTTATCATCGGCAATATCAATACCATCTTCGTAGCCAGAAATAACCTCTAAATTACTGACCTCTTCGAAGTTATTCAAATATCCCAATATCGCTTTCTGAGCAACATCATCGGTGAGCTTACCCTGATTAAGTGCGCTTTCAAGTTGGAAAAAGAATTCTGTTTTGGTTAAACGTAATGTGGGATCAACATAGACTTCCGGGTAAATAGCCAGTTGTTGATTTGCCGCCCAATAACCATAACGATTAGCAAACTCCTGCCAATTATCTGCCTCTTCCTGAGTCATCGATAAACCTGACTCTAAATTCAAAACAATACGGTTAATATATTGTTGTATAGATTGGGTAATATGTGCGATACGGGCTGTTTTTACTTTGGAAGAGACCTGAGTGTCTAACAATAGAAAATCATACAAGTCATCAACATTTTGAATTCTTTCACGCAAGGATTGAAAAGCAGTATCATGCGGAACAATCTGACCAAGATAATAATCAACTAATGCATCACGCAAATTTTCCTGTAATTTTGCTTCAATTAAATTAGACATTCTCATTATCTCCTTGCGCTTTTAATGCAGCCATTACTGCTTCACCGATGCTTTGGAAAGCTTCAAAATCTGAATTAACATCAAGTGCACCAGCACCTAATAAAGGCTCAACGGATAAATTAGTTTTCACAGAAAATTGTTGTAGCCGTCGTATCCAATCTATTTGGGATAAGGTCATCGCACGTTTTCTTTCTAATCCTCCTTTATCGCAAGCAAGATAAATTTCATCAGGACCCCAATCTAAAATTTCAGCCAGTAATTGCGCACATTTATAATTATTATCATCCTCTTCCGTCTTCGGTAAAATTTCACTGTTAGCAAAAGTAAAATATTCCTGAACCTTATCTTCATTTTGTGTCGCATTTTCCAGTAAATCTTGATAGCGATTCAATAGGAAAATTTCATCTAAAGATAATGATATTTCTGTTGTTTCATCTATGGTTAGTCCAAGCCATTTAGGATTTGTCAGGCGCAATAACAATAGATTATTACCTATGCTCAACGCATTAATTAATTGGGTATAAATTAACAGACTATAGGTTAAATCCAGAAACTCTTTTTTAATATCTTCAACTTTTTCTGATGTATTATCTAACACCATTTTCAACACTGAATAAACACTACTTCCTAACCAACGCAATTGTAGTGGCACAATATCTCTTGATACCCCATATTCACCCGCAATAGCGCTAGATAATAGACTTTCTTGTGCGGTTTTAGCTTGCAATATAATCTGTACGACAATATTAATTTGATTATCATCTGGAATTTTATTCGCTACAATATCTTCTATCTTTTTCCTCAGAGATTCTTCATCTGTTTTTCCCCATACCAACGGAATATCTTTGATTAATCCATTATCCCTATCAAAAACACCATTTTCATCTGACAAAATGGTCCACCAATCTGTACCATTTATTTCTTGCCGATTAAAATCAGAGATTTGCAAACGTACATTATCAGTAAGACCGTCAGAAATTCCTTTATAAAAAGTTAACATACCACTTGTTGGCACGACCGGAAGCTGAGTTTTACCTAATAATAGAGAAAGCTTAATTGGTGTCAGTTTAGTTTTAGTGAGCCAGGAAGTTAAAACCTCCATTTGGGCAATAATACTGAGGATGTCATCTTTCTCTCCTAAATCCGGTATATTTGCCAGATATTCGCTTTTATCCGTTAAAATATCCACCAGAATTAATCCATCTTCCGCAGAAAAACCAAATAATCGTGGAATAGTCACCAAGCGATAAAGTCTGGATACGACATCAAGATTACGCACTAATTTGCCAGAAGAGAGTTTCAATGCTTTCTCAACGATAGGCGCAATCACTTGAAACGTGGATAAAGAAATAGCTAACCCTGCACATAATTGTTTAACTGTTTTTGCGCCATCTCCTTGATTTTCCGTATAATTAAATTCTTTCCCATCCAGAATTAAAGGCTGATCAAAAAGTTTAGACTGATTAAATAGTTGATCAAAAAATGGAATATTATTGCTAATAGCAAATGGCGTAATTTGATATATCCATCCGGCAAACGTCTCCGGTAATACTTTATATTGTGTCGATAAATGACGGAATAAACCTAATGCTCTTAATGTATTATTAGAGATAGCCAAATCGGTATTATTAGTCTCAGCTTTTATTGCTGAAATTACCAATAAATCAAGCTGATGATAAGGTAACGCTAACCAACGCTGTAAACGAATAAAGCGGTTCATTCGATCATAACGAAAATCAGAAACTGCATCTATTTCCCGTCCTGAGTCCGTTCTCACAATGCTTAATGCGTCTAATTGCCCCACATTTATATAAAT
Source organism: Photorhabdus sp. RM71S (assembly GCF_042879355.1). Taxonomy (NCBI): domain Bacteria; kingdom Pseudomonadati; phylum Pseudomonadota; class Gammaproteobacteria; order Enterobacterales; family Morganellaceae; genus Photorhabdus; species Photorhabdus sp. RM71S. Next base: position 63,888 of record NZ_JBHFKV010000001.1, read on the forward strand.
TCCACCATAGTGATAAGGTGCAGGAAAGTGTTCTGATGTTTGCCCACTATCGAAGATAGGATTAGAAAATACCACATTTGGCGACACTAAAGGCCGGAAATCACCACTACTAAACAGGTGTTCGAGATCTGTCACTTTCGATCCTGTTTGTTGACCAAAAGATAAAATCTCTGTTAATTTCACACGTTCATCCGCAGAAACGCCATAGTTATCTTGGAAAAATTTTTCTGCTTCTGGCAATAATTCTGATTGTGCAGTCCCTTGCTTAGCAATAGCAAAACGATAAGTCATGGTCAGAAAATTAATGCCTTCAATATTTACCGTGGTATTATTTGTACTTTCTTTGGGTATCGCGGCATAAACTGTCATTTCACCAAAGAAAGGACCATTATCTAAATTACCGATATCACTATTATCACTTTCTACATAAGTTAATTTTAACTGTCGGCTAAATGGTGATGAATTATCGAAAGGCTCCATCCTCGCTTTTATGCGATTGTAGGTCAGAACATTTTCACCACGAAGTTTAACTTTGATCGTCTCTTTAGCTTTATTTTCACAGGTAACGACAATTTCATCATAAGCTTTATCAACATTATCACTCAATAATGTCGGGCCAGTGATATTTTCATCAGCATGAATAATATAAGCATGTTTTGCAACATCACGTTCAGGCAATATTTCTGTTGTACTTGTGCTGAAATAGCTATTAATAAGTTGTTCGCGTGATAAAAAGTTTTGCGCAAATGGGCTTTTCTCTGTCAGTAAACTCATTTGCTCCTTACTTAATTGAGTATAAGCAAGCAGAGCCTGATCACGTTTTTCCGTTAAGATATGCCAAGGAAATTGTTGATTCACTTGCTGAATAACTGTACCTAATTCAGTCTCTTTTTCGGCCAAACCTTTATTGATCTGTTGCGAGGGTAAACTATAGGGTAATGTAAAGGGAAAACGAGTCTCTCCCAAAACCTGATTAACCGGTTTTTCCGCCTGACCTGTCTGATCAATATATTCCCTGGCACTTTTCGACAAAACATCATTCACAATAGATATTGCCGTGATCTCTTTGTAAAGATTATCACTATTAAGTAATAAGTCAGGAATATCAGCACGCCTTTGCTCCAACCCCACGGCATTATTAGAGCCATCTAACTCTATTTGTTGTACAAACTTATAAAGATCAAGCAGGTAATTTACCGGACTGTCAAGAGATTCAATAGCGTTTGGCTGACAGAAGCTATCCCAAGGCTCAGGAAATAGGTTACTGTAATCAGGTAATTTTTCTTTCTCATCTGCATCATTATTGCTATAAGAAAAATATCTTGCCTGATGACTCGCTTTTGTTAATGATGCGCCATCGTAATCCCTCAATTGTCTTTGCCGATAACTTTGTACCAATTGATTAGCCGCACTCACTGCTTTATCAAAAATTACCTCTGCATGACCTGATAAAGATTGATTATGGCGTTTAATAAATCGTTGCTTTGATACTTCTACAATATCAAAAATTGAGTGATATCCCAGACGCTGGAGTGTATTAACCAGCGTGATAGTGGAATTATCTTCTTTCTCTACTGCGTTTAATAACATATAACCTGATGGCGATTTTGACGATTTGATTTCTGCCACCGCAGCTAATAATGGTGATACTTTTGTTATATCCTGTTTTTCACGAGAAATGCTTTTATATTTATCCATTATATTATTCCCAACCTAATTAATCGGAAACACCTGAACAGAACAGTTATAGAGACTATAACCATTTTAAGTAGTGAGATTTTTTAAAGCATAAATTCAATTTAATTTACATGCTTCACACTGTTTCTCTTTCGGTTTATCGTAAGAAGGAAGCTCACCTTCGAAATAGAATGGTTCCATTTCAATTACTTTTTTAATTGCTTTACGACCCAATCCTTCATGAACAGCATTTGTTAATAAGCCATTATCTTGATCGCCGCTCCAAATAAATAAACCACCAAGCCCTTTTTCTTTAACATAACGGCCTTTTTCTCTGACTGAGCGTGGTGTATCTAATGACATAAATACTTTGAGATCTTTATTGTAAAGATAATCAGCTTTCGCCACCGGATCATGGAAAACCGTAAAGCCATTACGACCTATTTGATTTTCATAATCAACATAGTTATAGATAATATCTGTCCATTCAATTACGCTGTATTCGAAACTCCCTACTGTGGATGTTCCATCAGTATATTTCCCAACCAGTTGTTCATTATCCTTACTCTCTAACTCCGCAGTTCTGGCATTACGAGTGTAACCCGAATAACCAATATAGATTGATTTTGGATTAATTTTTAAAGAAATAAGATAATTAACTGCATCATCGACTGAATATTTAGAATACTGGTCATCCTTATTGCGATAAAGATTAGTATGATGAGAAAGTTTTCCATCACCCAATGTAAAGAAATCATAAGTCATTAAGTTGATTTCATTGACACCGGCAGCGATCAATTCTGGAATATTCGCTGCTTTAATTTTTTCTACATCAGCAGAAGCTGCAATACTAATTCCTTTCAAATTACTGATATTTGCACTCTTCAAATCCTTAATAAGCTCAGCAAAGTACTTATAATCATCTTTATCAAATTGATTATTTTCCCCCGCAGAACCAGGATATTCCCAATCAAGATCAATATGGGTTAGCATGGGGAATCTGGTGTATAAATCTTTAACCCCCTCAACAAACCGTTGACGCAGTTTCTCATCACGACAAACTTTATAAAAAGCACCACTCATTGACCAACCGCCAACGCTAACAGAAATTTCCAAATCCGGGTTTTCTTCTTTGAGTAAGCGCAATCCTCCTAATACCCCTTGGGCTTTATCTTGCTGATATAAGTCTACAGGATTGCCCACCCACTGAGTAAAACCACAATTAAGATAGGCTGCAACATCAGCCCAGGGATCAATTGGAATAGGTTTGCCTTCGTGATTCTCAAGAATATCTTGTTCAGCATTCCCCATTTGCCATCCATTTTCACCCGCAGCAGCAATGATAGTTGTTCTTTTCTCTCCAGTGTCACCAATAATACCTGCAAAGCTAAAGATAATTCTCTGAAACGGCTTTCCCTTGTCTTTATCACCCTTAAGGCGCATTAAATCAGCGCCTCTGCCGCCATTCTTTTTAAAATCATCTTCGCTTGCTGTGTCAATAAAACGCGCATCATAAATTGACCAATCAGTTAAATAACAGAAAACACCAAAATCATCCTTCTCCTCATAAATATTAAAAACCGTTTTAGCAAGTCTTGTTGGGGTATAGGATAATGCGCTATCGGCCGTTTTAGGATCAAAACTATTTAACCGATAAGTTTTCTGCGCCGCACCTTCTTCCGAATCCTTAACCTTATATGGATCAGTTTCATATACCAATTGGCTATCTGCTTTTGGTTCATTTTCACTCATATATTACTCCACTAATAGTACAATTATTTTAAACATCAGAGAGTTAAATCATGGCAACCGATGCCAGAATTAAGTAGAGATCTATAAGTATTCAGATTAAAAATCGTTCCTCAGGCATACCTATAACGTATTAAATACAAATAATTACATAGTCTTAACTTATAAAGATCTAAATTTTAAATAACACGATATGTTAGAGTTATGAATACTACTTCTCACAGTAATATCGGTTAAACCTCTTTTTTTCATATACAGATATAAAAATTAATTATCTATTCTCCCCGTTTGCCTATTGACTCAAACAAAATCCAGCTAATTCTGCTCTTTAACCAATTTTTACTATCACTAAACTCTTTTTTTCATGAAACATGATTTACATACTTAATATTACTAAATATATATCATAGCTATGTCATAAAATAATATGATGAGTTATTTGTGACAATAAGATAATAATTTTATTAAAATTAAGTATCCGATATTATCTGATCTCTAACTATTAATTATTTTATGTTACACCGTAACAAAATGTCGCCAAATTAACCTTCAATTTTATCTAGTAATATTAAAATAGAGTTATCTCTTGAATAGATTCTGTGGGAAATTCACTACCTGTAACGTTGATCATTTCAAATTCGAGAAATAACACAGCAAATTAATAAACGCGCCAAAAAATACTTGACACACCAATTTCGTTCCAGTTTACTAGTACACAAGTGAAAACGATATTGTCTTGTATATCATCTAATCAATACTAAAGAGGCACTGAAAATGGCTGTATTTATGGCGTCTATCCGTTGGTGGCATAACTTCCCAGTAAGGGCGGTATGGTCACGCACATAAATCAACAGTGCCAAATTACCAAAACCCGCCTAATCAGCGGGTTTTTTTATATGCATAACTTATTGACAGGACGAAAAAATGACGGATAAACAACCAAAAATCACAGTAATTGAGCAGGAAACCGCTTACCAACCTGATCCTACGCTACTATTCAACCAACTCTGCGGTGAGCGACCAGCAACTTTATTACTAGAATCTGCGGAAATTAACAGCAAAAAAAACTTAAAAAGTCTGCTAATTATCGATAGTGCCTTACGCATCAGTGCCAACGGCAATCAGGTTACTTTTGACGCTTTAACAGAAAATGGCCGAAATTTATTACCCATTTTGGCCAACAAATTTTCCAGCAATATCCAATCTGAAATAACACACAATACTCTTCAAGTGATTTTCCCACCAATCAATCACAATATAGATGAAGATAATCGTCTGAAAGCAGTATCCGTATTTGATGCACTGCGTGCCCTGCTTTCTCTGGCGGAAGAGCCGTCACCATACAATTCGTCAAGCGCAGAAGCGATATTCGTTGGCGGCCTTTTTTCCTACGATCTGGTAGCCGGATTCGAACCATTACCCGCAGTAAAAACCGTTCAACGCTGCCCTGATTTCTGTTTTTATCTCGCAGAAACGCTATTGGTGGTCGACCACCAAAATAAAAATGCACGTTTGCAAATCTCTCTTTTCAGTGATTCTCAAGCAGAGGAGCAACGCCTTAAGCAACGATTGAAAACATTAGCGGCACTCATTACCGAGCCCATTGAGCCAGTACAACAAATCTCTCTGCCAACCATGAAAGTTTCATACAATCGGGATGACAAGACCTATGCAGAAATGGTGGCGCAATTACAACAATACATCCGCCAGGGGGATATCTTTCAGGTAGTGCCATCAAGACGCTTCTTTCTGCCCTGCCCGGCACCGCTTCATGCTTATCAAAAACTTAAGTACCACAATCCAAGTCCCTACATGTTTTTCATGCAGGACAAAGATTTCTGTCTGTTTGGCGCGTCTCCTGAAAGCGCGCTTAAATATGATGCATCCAACCGCCAAATTGAAATCTACCCGATCGCCGGCACACGCCCCCGTGGGCGCAATGCGGCTGGCGAGCTGGATGCTGATCTTGACAGCCGGACCGAACTGGAGATGCGAACAGATCATAAAGAATTAGCCGAACACCTGATGCTGGTCGATTTGGCTCGTAATGACCTGGCCCGCATTTGTGAACCGGGCAGCCGCTATGTCGCGGATCTGACAAAAGTCGATCGCTACTCTTTTGTTATGCATCTGGTCTCCCGCGTCGTGGGGACATTACGCCATGATTTAGACACCTTTCATGCCTATCAAGCTTGTATGAATATGGGTACCCTCACCGGCGCACCGAAAGTACGCGCAATGCAACTTATCGCTCACTATGAAAGCGAACGCCGTGGCAGTTACGGTGGTGCTGTCGGTTATTTCACCGGCAAAGGGGATATGGATAATTGTATCGTTATTCGCTCTGCTTACGTGGAAGACGGTATAGCCACTATTCAGGTTGGCGCAGGTATCGTACTGGATTCCGAACCTTTAGCCGAATCCGAAGAGACTCGTAACAAAGCAAGAGCAGTCATTCGTGCAATTATTGAGGCTCATCAGGCAGAGGAGACTTTCTAATGGCAAATATTCTTCTGCTCGACAACGTGGATTCATTCACCTATAACCTCGTCGATCAATTACGTCATCATGGTCATCAAGTTGTTATCTATCGCAATACGGTTGCAACTGAAATGATTATGCAGCAATTAAGAATGCTCTCCTCTCCGCTATTGATGCTTTCACCGGGACCGGGTAAACCATCTGACTCAGGTTGTATGCCTCAATTACTCCAACAAGTCATCGGCAAAATCCCAGTGATCGGCATCTGTCTTGGGCATCAAGCCATTATTGAAGCTTATGGTGGAAAAATTTCTGCTGCTGATGAAATCCTACACGGCAAAGCTTCTCTGGCAAAACACGATAATCAAGCTATGTTCGCTAATCTGGAAAACCCTCTACCCGTTGCCCGTTACCACTCTCTCATGGGTAGCCGAATTCCGTCTGAACTGACTATTTCTGCCCGTTGTGGCGACACCGTTATGGCCGTTCGCCACGATAAACATAAGGTTTGTGGATTTCAATTTCACCCAGAATCAATTCTCACAACTCATGGCGCTAAATTGCTTGAACAAACTCTGGTTTGGGCACTAAATTAAAAGGGAGATGAAAATGCAAGCTATTTTCAATAAATTGTTTAATGCGCAAACACTGACACAACAAGAAAGCCAGCAACTATTTGCCGCCATTATTCAAGGAGAATTAAGTGAACCACAACTCGCTGCTGTACTTATCAGCATGAAATTACGGGGTGAACAACCACAGGAGATTGCCGGTGCAGCCCAAGCATTATTGGCAAATGCCCTGCCATTTCCACGGCCGGATTACACTTTCTGCGATATCGTCGGAACGGGCGGTGATGGTGCGAACAGTATCAATATTTCAACCGCCAGTGCCTTTGTCGCCTCGGCTTGCCATATTAAAATTGCCAAACATGGTAACCGCAGTGTTTCCAGCCGATCAGGTTCTTCTGATTTGCTGGCAGCGTTTGGGATCGCCCTTGACATCAGCGCGGAATGTGCTCGTAGTGCACTGGATGAAATTGGCATCTGTTTCCTATTTGCGCCACATTATCATCTGGGATTCTGTCATGCGATGCCGGTACGTCAACAACTGAAAACCCGGACTATATTTAATATATTAGGTCCTTTGATTAACCCGGCACGTCCGCCATTGGCATTAATTGGCGTCTACAGTCCCGAGCTCGTTGAGCCTATCGCTCGAACCTTACTGGTTCTCGGCTATCAACGGGCAGCGGTTGTACACAGTGGTGGCATGGATGAAGTCGCACTGCATGCACCAACGAAAGTGGCGGAAATTAACGAGGGAGAAATTACCCATTATCAATTAAATGCCGAAGATTTTGGTTTACAACGTCATCCAATGTCCGCATTAAAAGGAGGTTCACCAGTGGATAATCGTGAAATGCTCAGTTTATTGTTACAAGGACGGGGTAAGAAAGCCCATGCAGATGCCGTTGCGGCTAACGTTGCTCTGTTAATGAAAATTCATGGACAGGAAGATTTACGTCATAACACACAACAAGCTCTCGAAACTATTCACAGTGGCCGAGCTTATGAACGAGTTATAGCACTTGCAACAAGGAGTTAATCATGCAAGCTACCATTTTACAGAAAATTGTTAATGATAAAGCCGAATATCTTATTAATCGCAAACAGCAACAACCATTGGAAAGTTTTATTAATGCTGTTGTTGCCAGCAACCGCCATTTTTATCAGGCACTAAACAGTGAACAGACGGTTTTTATTCTGGAATGCAAAAAGGCATCTCCTTCTAAAGGCGTTATTCGTCAGGATTTTGATCCCATTCAAATAGCGAAAATTTATCAGCCCCATGCAACCGCCATCTCTGTATTAACTGATGAAAAATATTTTCAAGGCAACTATGAATTTCTTCGTTTAGTCAGTGATACCGTTCACCAACCAGTATTGTGCAAAGATTTTATTATCGATCCTTATCAGGTTTATCTTGCCCGTTATTATCAAGCCGATGCGATTTTGCTGATGCTTTCTGTTCTTGATGATCAGCAATATATTACGCTGTCTGAACTTGCGCATAGCCTGAATATGGGCGTGCTGACTGAAATCAGCTCAGAGGAAGAGCGTGCCAGAGCAGTTGCACTAAAAGCTAAAATTATTGGTATTAATAACCGTGATCTGAGAGATCTTTCTATCGATTTAAACCGTACCAAACAACTTGCGCCACAGTTACCGGAAGAAACCATTGTTATTAGCGAATCGGGTATCCACCAGCATCAACAAATTCGCGAGCTTAGCCATTATGCTAATGGCTTTCTCATTGGCAGTGTTTTGATGGCCCAACCCAATCTGGACTTAGCATTACGTCAACTGATTCTGGGTGAAAATAAAGTCTGTGGATTAACTCGACCACAAGATGCGAAAGTGGCATTACAGGCAGGTGCTGTTTATGGTGGTTTGATATTTGCTGAACATTCACCACGTAAAATTAATATCCAACAGGCCCAACAAATTATCAATGCAGCAAATCTCAAATATGTCGGGGTATTTCAAAATCAATCATCTGCATTCATCAGTCATACCGCTCGTGCCCTTTCTCTGGCTGCGGTGCAATTACATGGTGCCGAAGGCGAAGTTTATATTGCGGAATTACGAAAAACATTGCCTGAAAATTGTCAAATTTGGAAAGCCATTGATATGTCGAAAGATGAATTTCACACCAAAGCCAGAAATGTTGACCGTTATTTACTTGATAACGGCAAAGGCGGAACCGGACAAAGTTTCGATTGGCAATTACTTGAAAAACAATCACTCGCCAATATCATGCTCGCCGGTGGATTAAATGAAGATAATTGCCAACAAGCAGCAAAATATGGCTGTTGCGGACTTGATTTTAACTCTGGCGTCGAAAACGCACCCGGCATCAAAAGCAGTCATAAATTAAATAAAGTGTTTCAGCTACTACGCTGTTACCAATAAACAGCAATTTTCCAATTAATTACTGTGTTCCGATTAATTACTGTGTTCCGATTAATTACTATGTTCCGATTAATAACAATGGACAAATAGAATGATGAGTAAGCTTAACCCCTATTTTGGTGATTTCGGTGGACAATTTGTACCACAGATCCTTATTCCAGCCCTTGAGCAATTAGAAGCCGCCTTTATTGCCGCTCAGCAAGATCCTGAATTCCAGCAAGAATTTCAAGATCTACTGAAAAATTATGCAGGCAGGCCAACGGCATTAACGTTATGCCGTAATCTGACGAAAGGCACCAAAACTCGCCTTTATCTGAAACGAGAAGATCTATTACACGGCGGTGCTCATAAAACCAATCAGGTACTTGGTCAGGCTCTATTGGCGAAACGCATGGGCAAAAACGAAATTATTGCAGAAACCGGTGCTGGTCAACATGGTGTAGCCACCGCCCTTACCTGCGCACTTTTAAATATGAAATGTCGCATTTATATGGGCGCTAAAGATGTGGAGCGCCAATCCCCTAATGTTTTCCGCATGCGTCTGATGGGAGCCGAAGTTATTCCGGTTCACAGCGGCTCTGCCACCTTAAAAGATGCTTGCAATGAAGCGTTACGTGATTGGTCTGGTAGCTATGATAAAGCCCACTATTTATTAGGAACTGCCGCCGGACCACACCCTTATCCGACGATGGTCCGAGAGTTCCAGCGTATGATTGGCGAAGAAGCCAAATCCCAGATTTTGGCAAGAGAGGGACGCTTGCCCGATGCCGTGTTGGCCTGTGTTGGTGGAGGCTCCAATGCCATTGGCATGTTTGCCGAATTTATTCCTGAAACATCGGTCCGCCTGATTGGTATTGAACCTGCCGGGCTTGGTATCGAAACCGGTAAACATGGCGCGCCATTGAAACATGGTAAATTGGGTATCTATTTTGGTATGAAATCGCCAATGATGCAGACAGATGAAGGCCAGATTGAAGAATCTTATTCTATTTCCGCCGGTCTGGATTTCCCTTCCGTTGGCCCTCAACATGCCTATCTGAACAGCATTGGACGGGCTGACTATGTTTCCATCACCGATAATGAAGCATTAGAAGCATTCAAAACCCTTTCCCACGAGGAAGGCATTATTCCAGCCCTCGAATCCTCTCATGCGCTGGCTTATGCTTTGAAAATGATCCATCAAGCTCCTGATAAAGAGCAATTACTGATCGTTAACCTATCTGGTCGCGGTGATAAAGACATATTTACTGTCCACGATATTTTAAAATCCAGGGGGGAAATTTAATGGAACGTTACGAGCAGCTATTTAAACAACTGGAAAGCCGTAAACAAGGTGCTTTTGTCCCCTTTGTCACACTCGGTGATCCAACCCCAGAATTATCATTGAAAATTATTGATGCACTGATTACCGGTGGCGCTGACGCTCTTGAGTTAAGTATTCCTTTTTCCGATCCGCTGGCTGACGGCCCGACAATTCAGAATGCTAATCTGCGCGCTTTCTCCTCAAATGTGACTCCTACGCTCTGTTTTGAACTATTAACAAAAGTTCGGGCAAAATATCCTGATATTCCTATTGGTTTATTAATGTATGCCAACCTGGTTTTTCATCATGGAATAGATGAGTTCTACCGCCGTTGCAAAGATACAGATATCGATTCAGTATTAGTTGCAGATGTTCCTATATCAGAATCACGGCCATTCCGTATTGCAGCCATGAAACATGGGATTGCCCCCATTTTTATTTGTCCCCCCGACGCGGAAGATGAACTATTACGTGAAATTGCTTCTTATGGCCGCGGATATACCTACTTATTATCAAGAGCAGGAGTGACCGGTATAGAAAAACGAGGTGAAAAACCGTTAAATCATCTAGTCAATAAACTATGGGAATATCATGCTGCACCACCGTTACAGGGATTTGGTATTTCAGAACCTAAGCAGGTAAAAGAAACATTAGCGAGTGGCACAGCGGGAGCCATTTCAGGATCTGCCGTCGTTAAAATTATCGAAGAAAATCTTTCTCAACCAGAAATAATGCTGAAAGAACTGACTGAATTTGTATCAAAAATGAAGTCTGCCACTCAACTTTAATACAAAAGATGGGGCAAAATCTGCCCCATCTTTTTATTAAAAGTGATAACCAACCCCAAACATAAATACCCACGGATCAAGCCGGGTATCAATTTTATATTGCTGGTCACCTGCTTTAAATTTCACATCCGTTTCAATGTTTACCCACCATACAGAGGCATTCAACATCCAATTCTGATCTAACTCATAATCCAGACCAACCTGCCCCGCAACCCCCCAGGAGTCCTTTAAGTCCAGACTATGTAAGTTATTATCTTTAACAGCCGAATTACCATTGAATTTTTCGTTAAAGAAAGTGGTATAGTTAAGACCAACACCAACATAAGGGCGGAAACTACTTTCTTTAGAGCCGAAATAGTATTGCGCCATTAATGTCGGCGGTAGATGTTTTACTTTAGCAATATCACCAACACCCGGTAAACTTACCCGATGCTGGAAGGGTGTCCCTGCCAGTAATTCAAAACCAATATTATCGGTCATCATATAACTGAAAGTTAAACCCATCTGGGTATTATTATCCGCACTAAAAGAACCCACCCCCAATACATTATCAGAACCTGTATTAGGTCTTACTGTTGCAGTACCTGTGCGGAAAATAAAATCACCCGCTTCATGAGCAAAAGCGAATGATGGTACTAAAGTTGCCGCTGCTAATACAAATGCAGAAATTTTTTTCATTATTCATCCCATTCCTGTGATTTAAAGTCAATCAAAATATACTCATATATTAGAAATTATGATCCAAGACAGATCACATCTTTCAAAGAATTTCAGTAAAACCGCATATCTATAATATTATTATTTCAATTAGGAATTATTTTAACTTGATCCAAATCAAAGTTTATTTATTATTAATCAGTTAGTAATCTTTTTACCCATTCCGATGTTTTATCTTTCCTCTCATTATATTTCCATTATGTTTTAATAAGGTTAATTTTATGTTTGTTTTTATCTTAAGAATATAATGTGAAGAATTTTTTTCTGTCATCAACAATCACAGCTAACCATTAATTTATCCGTATCATCTTGTTTCTACTATCCACGTTTCCCCATAACAAGGTACAATCATCCCCTATGTATTGTTGTTTAACCTGATAGGAGCTGTCTTCATGCCAATCACGGCGAATACCCTGTACCGTGACAGTTTTAACTTTTTCAAGAATCAACTGTTAAGTACCCTGACCCTAGCCGTTCTGGCGGCTCTGGTTACCACCTTATTGGGGCACCTGTTTATTCCTGACAGCGAACAGATGAAGTTGCTGACAGAAGCAGAATTCACGTTTGCCACCTCAGGCAAGGCCGGTATTCAGGAGCTGGTGTCTCAAATGACCCCAGAGCAACAGTCAATGATCATGCGGGCGGGAATCGGAACCATTTTCTCAAGTATGATTGGCAGCGTACTATTGGTCGGTGGTGTACTGACGCTGGTCGCAGCAGTTTCAGAGGGAAATCGTATCTCTTCATTACAGGCAATTGGTTTATCAGCAACCCAATTACCGAGATTGTTCCTATTACTGCTTATCTGCACCCTGCTGATTCAACTGGGCTTAATGCTTATGCTGGTGCCAGGCATTATTTTGTCGATCGCACTGGCTTTATCACCCGTTATTATGACTACCGAGCGTTGCGGCATTTTTGCTTCTATGAAAATAAGCTGGAAACTGGCATTTGCTAATATTCGCCTGCTGGTTCCGGCAATTCTTTTATGGCTGACTGCGAGGCTCTTGCTGGCATTTATTATTGACCGCCTAACACTCATTCACAACGAGATGGCAGGAATTATTCTTGGTGTGTTTAATAACCTCATTTCAGCCATTTTGCTGATTTACCTGTTCCGGTTGTATATGCTGGTTACCTCTTCACAACAAAAATCAATATAAAATAGCGATTCAAACAAAAACCCCGTAGCAATAAAACTATGGGGTAAACAGAATAAGCTAGTGATAGCTGGATTGAGCTAAAATGCAAAAAAATTCCCTGTTTTTTCAACAGGGAATTTTATAGAAAGGAGAGCTAATTAAATATCAATTAGCGAATTTCGGTTAGAATCGATAGCCAACACCAACTACCCAAGTTCCTACTTTAAGGTCATTCAGTTTTGAATATTCATAGGATGTATCAATTGTCCAATTTGGCACAGGGTTAAATTGTAATCCCAGTCCGTAGCCAATAGACGTTTTACTGTAACTCTCTGAATCAACAAAATCAGAGAGTTTAGCCTTTCCACGTGCAGCACCAACCATACCATATACGCTAACATAGTCATTAAAACGATATGTAGGCCCCGCCATCAAGGAATAATAATCTATATCAGCTTTAGCTACTTTTCGACCACCGTCATAAAATTCGTAACCCAAATGGGTATATGTGAGTGAGCTAATAACGCCCCAATTATTATCCAACTCATAACGGTATTTTAAGTTGAAGCCTTTTGGATGGTCGTCAATCTTATGATCTTTAAACTTTGCATGACTCTGAGCATAACCACCAGAAATCGTGCTTTCGCCGGCATTTGCCGCAAATGCAAATACAGATAAACCTGCTGCCACCACTGAGGCTACCAGTGCTCTTTTCATTCGAAATCCCTAATGTTATATAAAATATAGAAAAGATTAATTACGGGCCGCAATTATTTATCAGCAACTAATAGAAAACAACTCAATCCCGTTTATTGTTAACTTTTCGTTTAACTAAATAAACTAGTGACGCTCTCGCTATTATCATAAAAATCAACCCACTGCAATCGACTGTTGTTCGTATTTTATAGTTCTTTATTACTATTGGGATAAAAGCAAAAAAATTCCCTGTCTTACAACAGGGAATTTTGTCTAGAATAGATAGTGATAACTAATAAAGGAATAATCTTCAGATTACATGGCTAAACATGGACTAGCAATTTCAACTAAATACTAAATAGATATATGGACACTAAACCAACACAAATCTACAACTGGCAAAGTAGTCACAACATATATCCTGTTTCAATAATCCCTGATGAAAATCCGTACTCTCTATCCTCATTATTTCGACAGCCTTTAAATCAACCATCTAACAAGCTAACAGAGAGTTGGTTCTAACATTAATTTATTATCTTCAGTCACTTAATTGGATTTTTCAAATCACAAAAACTGGACTGAATTCCCTTTAAAGGAACAACTACATTGGAAACACTATTTAGAATCGATAACCCGCACCAATTACCCAAGTGCCTATTTTATAGTCACCTACTTTTGAATATTCATACGATGCATCAATAACCCAATTTGGCATAGGGTTAAACTGTAATCCTAGACCATAAGCAGCAGATGTCTTACTCTCTTTATATTCAACATCATAGCCCAACACAGCAGCATTACCCTTTGCCTTTTCCTTTCCGTGTGCAGCACCAACCAGACCATATACACTTACGTACTCATTAAAGCGATATGTAGGACCTGCCATTAAAGAATAATAATCTAAATCACCAGTGCCAATCTTTCTACTACCATAATAGTAATTATAACCCTGATGTGTCAGGGTGAATGAGCCAATAACACCAAAATTATTATCCAGCTCGTAACGATATTTCAGGTTAAAACCTTTTGGGTTTTCATCAAGCTTTTCACCATCAACCTTCACATGACTCTGAGCATAGCCGCCAGAAATCGAACTTTCTCCAGCATTTGCTGCAAATGTGAATACAGATAAACCAACTGCCACCGCTGAGGCTATCAATGCCTTTTTCATTGGAACGTCCTAAATAGTTATTGTACAAGTAATAATGATTTTGCTTTGTTAAAATATACTTATCAAAAAACAAAATGTAACGTGGTATTAAATACGTAATACTTCAATCACATTGTTTTTTAACAAGAAATATTAATGAAAGGCAGGGATTTAGGATCTGATATCTCAAATTAATAGAAAAGCAGTGGTCAATAATCACACGTGCGAAAATTAAAAACTATTTTTTTAATATAATTTCATATATGACTACTTTATTTATCGTATTCATTTGCTAATACCAATAATTCTATTACAAATGAACTATAGCTTAACAATTGTTCAATCAGACCTCACAGTAATAAAACTATGAGGCTGAAAGTCATAAACAAGTTTGCGTTGTATTAACTTACGTTGTATTAAATTTGCTATTTCAAGCTGCTATATTTTTAGCCCCACAAGAAGACATAACCCTTTCGCTGATTTTTTGTTCAATTTTTATTTCAAAATCAGTAAACAGCGCCTTTGGTTTTACGCTTCTATTACTTTTTTCCAGCGTTACAAAACCATGTTGGCTAAGCGTCTTTAATGTCACTGACAGATTGCTTGGTTTCCTTCCTGATAAATTAGCCAGCTCCGCGATTGTCTCTGGTTTGTGCTCATCTATAAGACGCAGAAGCGCAATATTATCACTGCTAAGTACTTGAGCAAGAGCAATCATGGAAGTAAACCAGATTTTAGGCTCTAAATTATTATCTTTTAGCGTAATTAGAGTACCATTCAGGCTTACTTTGAATCATTCGTACCGCAAAATAGAGATCGGGCGCCACAATCAGATCGTCATCGCTACTTTGCAGTTTATTCTGTTTTATCCAACGGGTAAGTTCTGTCCGACGACCGGCGAGCACCAATGTGATATCTCTTACTTTCAATTCACTAATCAACTCATCAATAGCAGCAAATACACTGACATCATCATGGGTAAAACTAACAGCCGCATCGACAACCAGCCAACCCGGACGTTTTTGCGTTTTGTTAATTTTTTGAATTCTGTCAACATGCCGTAGTACCCGTTTTTTAAAATAGCTAACATTGAAATAAGTCAATGGCGAGTTAAATCGGTACATCATCACACCATCTATTGGTTTAATATCATTGCCATGATTAATCGAATGAATCATTCCTTGGTCATTTACCCCCAAGAGCTGATCTGTCGGGCGGAATATAATTCGCAAAAACTGTAATAAACCAAGCAGAACAGCGAAACCAACACCGTTAATCAAACCAACCACCAGCACAGCAATCAACGTAAACAGTGATAAAGTAAATGCCTGATGATTTCGTTTCCTCAGTGACCAAATCCGCCGTAAATCCAACAGTGACGATGCTGAATAAATCAGTACTACACCAAGAGATGACAATGGGATATAAGCCAGGAAACGGGTCATAAATAACAAAACCAGCAAAATAATAGTCGCTGCAATAACAGAGACCAATTGCGTTTTCCCACCAATCGCATCATTAACCGCAGTACGACTGCTGGCAGCACTGACAGCAAATCCTTGTGATAAAGCAGAAGCAATGTTCGCAATGCCTAAGGCCCTAAGTTCACAATCTGCATCAATCTGATAACCGTTTTTACTGGCGAAGCTACGGGCCGTCATCATGAAACTGACAAAACTGATAACAGCAAGGTTCAAAGATGGGATAACTAGCTCACGCATAATGCCTGGCTGGAAATCGGGCATTGGCACAACAGGTAATCCCCCACCACTGACACTGCCAACAATCTGAATGCCATATTTTTCCAGATCAAATTGCCAGCTTATATAAGTCGCTAATACCATTGCCAACAAAGGCCCAGGCCAAGTCGGACGCAAGAAACGCACAGTGAGCAAAATCAATACTATAGCAACAGACATTGCTAACGTCGGTAAATGTGTACTCATGAGCTTGACAGGTAATGCGATCACCCGTTCAATCAATCCCGCCGGAACGCCAGCAAAACCAAAGACTTTAGCTAGCTGATCCACAATGATTGTCAATGCAACACCGTTCATTAATCCTTTCAGGATAGGTTTGGAAAGAAAATCAGCAAACGCGCCTAATCGGAAATGACTGGCGAGAACACACCATATCCCGGTCATTAAGGTCATGACGATCGTGAGCTGCCAGCGTACATCTTCATTATCAAAAACCAATGGCGCGACAGCCGCTGCAATAACGGCACACGTTGCGGCATCTGGCCCGACAATCAACTGTCTTGAAGTACCAAATAGTGCATAAGCGAACATGGGTAAAATGCATGCATAAAGACCAATAATTGCACTTATTCCCATCAATTCGGCGTAAGCAATAGCAACTGGCAGAGCAACTGCGGCGACAGAAAGCCCAGCTCTTAAATCATGACTAAACCATTCCTTACGATAATGAGAAAAATTACCCAACCCTGGCATCCAACGCTGTAGTTTTTTCCACTGCATCTGGTTTATGCCCTCTTATTTTTCAACGGGTTTTCGTTATAATGCTGCGTTATATGTTCACTGACAACCGGAAGTTAATTACGCCGCTCTTTATGGTAAAATTGTGCGAAACCGATCGATAAAAACCTTTTTTATTGATAGATATACCCTATGGATTTCAAGATGCATCGCGACGGCAAGGGAGCGAATCCCCGGGAGCATAGCAAACTATATGACCGGGGTGAGTGAGTGCAGCCAACAAAGAGGCAACTTGAAAGATAACGGGTATAAAACCATACTGTTGCTGCTAGTCCATTCAATGACTAAAACCGGATGATAATCAAATGCCGGAATTACAATAGGTTCAAATATGAAACAACTTTTAGACTTTCTACCTCTAGTCGTCTTTTTTGTCGTATACAAAATGTATGACATTTTCTACGCTTCCGGGGCGTTGATCGCCGCCACCGGTTTAGCTGTCGCTATTACTTATTCCATCTACCGGAAAGTAGAGAAAGCCTCCCTGATCACGTTTATCATGGTTGCTGTTTTCGGTACGTTAACTTTAGCTTTCCATAGTGATCTATTTATTAAATGGAAAGTCACTGTAATCTATGCATTATTCGCATTAGCTTTGCTAGGCAGCCAGTGGTTTATGAAAAAACCACTCATTCAGAAAATGCTAGGAAAAGAGTTAATTTTACCCGATCTTGTTTGGAATAAGCTCAATATGGCATGGGCGCTGTTTTTTACAGCCTGTGCGCTAGCTAATATTTATGTCGCATTCTGGTTACCACAAGATGTCTGGGTTAACTTTAAAGTATTTGGTCTGACTGCCCTGACTCTGGTTTTCACCGTGCTCAGTGTAGTATATATTTACCGTCACCTGCCACGCGAACAGAAGTAACCTTATTCAAATGGATACCTGCCTGCTATCGTCTGTAGGCAGGTATTGTTTTTTCATCAAATAAAGTAAAGTTTTCAATGACACAACAACAATTACCTAACGGAGAGTTAGTCCTCCGCACACTGGCTATGCCCGCTGATACCAACGCCAATGGAGATATTTTTGGTGGATGGTTAATGTCACAAATGGATATTGGTGGTGCAATTCTGGCAAAAGAAATTGCGGAAGGCCGTGTTGTCACTGTCAGAGTAGATGGTATTACTTTCCTGAAACCTGTTGCCGTTGGTGATGTCGTCTGCTGCTATGCGCATTGCCTCAAAACCGGTAACAGTTCGATTACCATCAACATCGAAGTCTGGGTGAAGAAAGTCGCCTCTGAACCTGTCGGCCAACGCTATCGTGCAACCGAAGCGGTATTCACTTATGTTGCGGTTAATGAAGATAATACCTCACGTCGGTTACCAGAAGGTAAAACTCAGTTCCAACTCGCTAGCAGTACTAGCGAATAAACATTAATGGAAAAAGGAGCGTGTTAATAATGCTCCTTTTTTATTTGCATTTCCCCGACAATCAGGATTGAGATATACCCGTAATTTTAAATTCGACGGTTGTGATATAACCAATCGCGGGTATTTTTTCAAAGCGCCATTTTCTCATCGCCTTTTTCACTTCCCTTTCAAAAACATTGGGTGGATTAGCGCCAATCACTTCTATATTTTTTACCCGTCCATCTCCATCAATATCATATTTGACTTTCACATAACCTTCGGTGCCCAATGCTGAAGCTCTGGATGGGTAGACAGGTAACGCTTTACTTAATGCTCTTGGCCCATTCTGCGGTTTAACCACCGGTTTATTCTGATTATTATCAGTACGGTTAGCCAATGCATTCTGATTAAACAACGGCTTTTCCGGTTGTTCAGCCCTCTTTTCAACGGGTTCAGATTGCTTTTTAACAACCTTTTTCTTCACTTCCGGTTTCGGCTTCTTCACCTCTGGTTTTGGAATTACCGGCTCTGGAACAGGTTCCGGCTCCTCTGGCTCTGATTCAGGCTCAGGCGCTGCCGGCTCTGAAACAGAAGCTTCCTCGGCAGCTAACTGAATCATAGCAACAGACATAAGTGCAGCATCAGGCTGCTTTTCCGGTATTGCAGAACAAAAAAGTGCGGCAGCAACAGAAACGTGTAAACAAACTGACAACAATATTGGCCAATGTATCCAGCGCATAAGGGAATTCTTGATTAGCAGCATAATAGTCAATCCTCGAATGACTGCTAGTTTAAATGCAAATAGCAATCATATTCAATAAAGATTGTAGGTGAGCGTGAATATAAGGCCAAAAATATTATTTTTTCAATGTATCCATTCGCCATGCTGAACAAACAATAAAGCTCGACGCTGTTTATAACCATCTAATTTACGCAGTGAATAAATACGCAAATTACGTCTTGACTGCCCTTCCAGCCAACGGCGACGGCGGTTGAAATTCTGGCGTAATATCCGCCACCGCCCTACTTCATTCCGACTACGTTTCATAAAACCTACCTATAAAAACATCACGCTCATTATAAGCCTTTAAAAAAGATATCCAAGGCGTATCTGGATAGTACTTTTTATATCAATAATGCGAAATGACCAATATCAAGTATGATGCTTGCAGTATATTTGCCGATTTTTTGGTAAATTCACCAAGTTAATTAGATCGTTTATATACCCTATTGATTTCAAGATGCATCGCGACGGCAAGGGAGTGAATCCCCGGGAGCATAGCAAACTATGTGACCGGGGTGAGTGAGCGCAGCCAACAAAGAGGCAACTTGAAAGATGACGGGTATATCTCGAGTCTTGAGGAAACCATGTTAAACGCCACCAAAGATGTCTGAACAAAACAGGATTGATTGCCGAATATGACAACCTTTTATTCCGTCCTAAGTTGGCTTGCTATTTTCTTTTATTGGCTGATTGTTGCCAGTATCACTTTACGCATTCTGATAAAACGCCGGCCTGTCACTTCTGCCATGACCTGGCTGCTGATTATTTATATCCTACCCTTAGTTGGAATCATCGCTTACCTGTCATTTGGTGAGCTGCATTTGGGAAAACGCAGAGTTGAACAAGCAAAAGCCATGTGGCCTTCAACAACCGTATGGCTTGAAGAATTGCGCAAATCTCGTCATATCTTCGCCACAGAAAATAGCGAAGTCGCGACACCGCTATTCCAGCTTTGCGAACGACGGCAAGGGCTTGCGGGTGTTAAAGGTAACAAGATCCAACTACTGACAACCTATGACCATTCACTAAAAACCATTATCAAAGATATTGAGAATGCCAAACACAGTATTGATATGGTGTTTTACATCTGGCAAACCGGCGGCTTGGTTGAACAAGTGACGGATGCTCTTATGGCCGCAGCACACCGAGGAGTCAGATGCCGTATTATGGTGGATTCAGCCGGTAGCTGGTTATATTGCCGTAGCCAATACCCGGATATCATGCGCAAGGCAGGAATTGAATTTGTTGAAGCTTTGCGAGTCAATATATTCCGTTTATTTCTACGCCGTATGGATCTGCGCCAGCATCGTAAAATTATCTTGATAGATAATTATATCTCTTATGCCGGCAGTATGAATATGGTCGATCCACGCTTCTTTAAACAAGATGCCGGCGTTGGGCAATGGATCGACATTATGGTACGAATGGAAGGGCCGGTTACCACGACTATGGGGGTTATTTACGCTTGTGACTGGGAAATGGAAACAGGTCAGCGTATCTTTCCGCCATCACCAGATAACAATATCATGCCATTTGAACAGGCCAGCGGACACACAACTCAGGTTATTGCATCCGGCCCTGGATTCCCTGAGGAATTGATTCAACAATCTTTAATGACGGCTATTTTCTCTGCCCGTAAGCAACTGATTTTAACTACCCCTTATTTTGTTCCCAGTGATGACCTGACAAATGCTATTTGCACCGCAGCTTTACGAGGGGTTGAAGTTATTGTTATCGTTCCACGCAGAAATAATTTCTTCTTAGTTCGTTGGGCAAGCCGGGCATTTTTTGCTGAACTATTAAACGCCGGTGTTAAGATTTATCAGTTTGAAGATGGATTGCTACATACCAAAAGCGTTTTAGTTGATGGCCAACTCAGTATGGTGGGTTCCGTTAATCTTGATATGCGTAGCCTGTGGCTAAATTTTGAAATTACCGTGGTTATTGATGATGAAAACTTTGGTCATGATCTAACGCTGGTGCAATACGATTATATCGCCCATTCCACATTGCTGGAAATCAATGAGTGGGAGCAACGCCCTTTGTGGCATCGGATTATTGAGCGTATTTGTTACTTTTTTAGTCCACTACTGTGATCAATACCCTCGTCTTTACAAGACGGGGGTATCAATCAAGACTTCATCATGTTTTAATTCTTCATCACGACCCACAAATAAATCAATATGGACAACAGATCCTCACAAACTATGGATTTAGACCTCAATAACCGAATGACAGAAGATGAAACCCTTGAGAAAGCCTATGACATCTTTCTTGAACTGGCTTCGTTCAACCTTGATCCCGCTGATATTCTGCTATTTAGCTTGCAATTCGAAATACGTGGCGGCGCAGAATTATTGCCCCCTTCTGATGAGTGGCTTGAACACGTGGATTTCACTCCAAACCCCGATTTTTTTGCCGAAGTCATTATCGGGCTAGCAGAATCTGAAGATGCCGAGATCAACGATGTTTTTGCCCGTATCCTCATTTGCCGGGAAAAATCTCACCTGATTTACCATATTTTGTGGAAAGAGTGAAAAATTAAAGTCAGTTATTTTGATCTGCTCTTTTTTCTGCAAAAAATGAGAGCTACCCGTTTTAATGCAGGTCTGAGTCCTGATATAAAACCCCAAAAGTAACTCTCACATTGAATGTCTTACAAAGTTCCTCAATAACTACAATTGATTAACCTTAACGACAATCGATCAATCTTAACTACAGCGGATCAACCTTCAAACAAGACACAGCATGGCGGAAACTCCCTTCCATCAATGGCCGTGTTTTAGCACATTCAGGATCTGCCATTGGGCAGCGTGTACGAAAAACACATCCTGATGGCGGGTTGATGGGTGATGGTAATTCTCCTTCCAACAATTCAATGTGCTTATCCCGTTCTTTATCTGGATCAGGCACCGGCACTGCCGACATCAACGCTTTGGTATAAGGGTGCTGTGGATTATGATAAACCTCATCATAAGTGCCCAATTCCACCGCATGCCCGAGATACATCACCAGTACACGGTCAGATATGTGCTTAACCACCGCCAAATCATGGGCGATAAAAATTAGCGACAGCCCCATTTCCCGTTGTAATTCCTGCAATAGGTTCACTACCTGAGCCTGAATGGATACATCAAGTGCAGATACCGGTTCATCGCAAATCACCAACTTAGGTTCAAGAATAAGCGCACGAGCAATCCCGATACGTTGGCACTGACCGCCAGAGAATTCATGCGGATAGCGGTTAATTAGATTCGGCAGTAATCCAACCTTCATCATCATGGTTTTTACCCGCTCTTTAATTTCTGGCCCTTTCATCTTTGGATGATAGGTACGCAATGGCTCAGCGATAATATCGCCAATCGTCATTCGCGGGTTTAAGGATGCTAATGGATCTTGGAATATCATCTGGATATCACTACGAATATCCTGCCACTGCTTATCATTCATATCCAGCAAGCTTTTTCCCAACCACGTCACCGAACCACCGGAAGATTTGACCAATCCGATAATTGCACGAGCAAAAGTCGACTTACCGCAACCAGACTCACCAACCACACCAAGAGTTTCCCCTTCGTATAACCTTAATGTGACGCCATCAACCGCTTTCAAGGTCTTTGTTGGTTGCCAAAACCACTGTTTGCCATCTTTGATATCAAAGTGAACTTTCAAATCTGCTACTTCCAGCAGCACACGTCTTTCTTCAATCGGACTCATACCAATTCTCCCGGTGCTTTAAAACAAGCTCGCAAACGTCCGTTGCCAAATGTCTCCAACCCTGGCTCACAATTTATACAACGATCTACTGAAAACTGGCAGCGTGGCTGGAACGGACATCCTTTCGGCAACCGTAATAAGTTGGGCGGATTTCCGGGAATGGTCGTCAGTGACTCTTCATCACCATCAAGACGCGGAACAGCATTAAGCAGGCCAATAGAATAAGGATGGGTGGGTTGATAAAATACTTCACGGGCCGAGCCATATTCCATTGTTCTCCCCGCATACATCACCAACACTTTGTCACAAATACCTGCAACTACGCCCAAATCGTGAGTAATCATAATAATCGCAGTATTAAATTCTCGTTTCAGTTCATTCAGTAAAGTCATAATCTGAGCCTGAACCGTGACATCAAGCGCGGTCGTTGGTTCATCAGCAATCAACAATTTTGGTCGACATAACAACGCCATTGCGATCATCACACGCTGACGCATTCCACCAGAAAATTCATGAGGATACATCCGCATTCGCTTAAGCGCTTCTGGCATTTTGACGGCATCCAGCATCCGTATCGATTCAAGGTATGCCTCACTTTTACTCATATGCTTATGCAACATCAATACTTCTGTCAGTTGATCGCCGATACGCATATAGGGATTGAGAGATGTCATTGGGTCCTGAAATATCATTGATATCTCTTCCGCTCTCATGCGGTTAAGCTTTTTTTCTTCAAGGTTAAGAATTTCCCTGCCATTAAAAATAGCGGAACCCCCAATTTTGCCGTTTCTGGCAAGTAGCCCCATCAAAGCAAAAGCGGTTTGTGATTTGCCCGAACCAGACTCCCCTACAATTCCCAGAGTTTCCCCCGCTCGTAAATCAAAATTCAGCTTATTCACCGCTGTCACATCCCCGTCAGGGGTACTAAAAGTCACGTCCAACTCTTTAACAATTAACAACGGCTCAGAACTTTTCTGGTTTTTAACGCTGTCCATGTTACCTCCTTAACGATCTTTCGGATCGAGGGCATCACGCAAGCCGTCGCCGATAAAGTTAAAACAAAACAGTGTCACCACCAGAAAACCGGCAGGAAACATCAGCAACCACGGGGAAACTTCCATCGAATTCGCACCATCACTTAACAATGCGCCCCAACTGCTTAACGGCTCTTGAGTTCCCAATCCCAGAAAGCTAAGAAATGATTCAAACAAAATCATGCTTGGCACTAATAAAGATGCATAAACCACCACCACTCCCAATACATTAGGGACAATATGGCGCAGCACAATATGACGGGTTGGCACACCACACACCAACGCCGCTTCAATAAACTCCTTACGTTTCAAGCTCAGTGTCTGACCGCGGACAATACGCGCCATATCCAACCATGACACCATGCCGATAGCGACAAATATCAGAAAAATATTCTGTCCGAAGAAAGTCACCAACAGGATCACAAAGAACATAAATGGAAATGAATTCAAAATTTCCAGCAGACGCATCATGACTGAATCTATTTTTCCGCCCATATAGCCGGATAATGATCCATATAATGTTCCGACGACTACCGCCACCAAAGCGGCTGCCACCCCAACCATCAACGAAATGCGCCCCCCAATGGCAACACGCACCAACAAATCACGACCGGAAGAATCAGTACCAAAATAGTGACCCGATTCAAAATCAGGCTGCATCGACATCATGGCCCAGTCAGTATCGTCATAAGTAAATTGAGCTAACATCGGCGCCAGGATCACAAACAAGGTAATCAAAGATAACAGACACAAACTGGCAATCGCTGCCCGGTTGTGAATAAAACGACGCCGTGCATCCTGCCACAAACTACGGCCTTCAATTTCTAATTGCTCAGAGAAATTTTCCAAAGCTTCGCTGTTTTGTTTATTAACTATCATTGCATGCTCCAATCTTAATAACGAATCTTCGGATCGATAACAGCGTACAGCACATCAACAATCGCATTGAACAGAATAGTCAAACTGCCAACTAAAATAGTCAGACTTAACACTAACGAATAGTCACGGTTCAATGCCCCATTAACAAACAACTGCCCTATTCCCGGTAACCCGAAGATTGTTTCAATCACCATCGAGCCGGTGATGATGCCGACAAAAGCCGGTCCCATATAAGAGATAACCGGTAACAATGCGGGTTTTAAAGCATGGCGGAAAATAATAATGCGCAATGGCAACCCTTTGGCTCGCGCAGTACGAATAAAATTAGAGTGCAGCACTTCTATCATCGAACTCCGGGTAATACGGGAAATACTGGCGATATAGGCCAAAGACAGCGCTACCATCGGCAAAATCATATACTTAGGCGCCCCGCCATTCCAGCCTCCTCCCGGCAGCCATTTAAGATGAATAGCGAACCCCAACACCAGTAACGGCGCCACGACAAAACCTGGAATAACAACCCCCGTCATGGCGAACCCCATAACCGTATAATCCCATTTGGTATTTTGGTTAAGTGCAGCAATAACCCCGGCGCTGACCCCCAAGACAACCGCCATGATAAATGCCGAGGCACCTAATTTAGCCGATACTGGAAATGCTGTTGCTACCAGATCGTTAACCGAGTAGTCCTTATATTTGAAAGAAGGCCCAAAATCTCCTTTAGTGAGTTGAATTAAGTAATCAAAATATTGTTTATAAATTGGGTCATTCAAATGATATTTCGCTTCAATGTTTGCCATCACTTCTGGTGGCAATTTCCGCTCACCAGTAAATGGGCTGCCCGGCGCCAACCGCATCATGAAAAACGAAATAGTAATAAGAATAAAAAGTGTCGGGATCGCCTCTAAACAACGGCGTAAAATAAACTTAATCATCGCCCGTTCCTATGTGTTGGCCCTTAACCCTGGCCTTAAAATAATTTGACACTAAAGCAGCCCTTTCCGGGCTGCTTTACAACGATTAGTGTTTGATAATATAAAAATCTTTGGTGTGTAAATTATCCAAAGGATCTTTCCCTGTATAGCCACCAACATAGGGCTTCACTAACCGGGTATTCACATAGTAATAAAGGGGGACAATAGCCGAATCTTTATCTAACTGCGCTTCTGCTTTCTGATAAACCGCAGCACGTTCATCATCTGTCGCCACTTTCAGAGATTCTTTCATCAGCTTATCAAACTCATCACTCTTATAATGAGATGTGTTATTACTACTGTAAGAAAGCATTGAATTCAAGAATGAAGAAGGTTCGTTGTAATCCGCACACCAGCCAGCACGGGCTACGTCATAATTACCCTGATGTCGAGTATCGAGGAAAGTTTTCCACTCTTGGTTTTCTAAACGAACATCAGCACCTAAATTTTTCTTCCAAACAGAAGATACAGCGATTGCAATTTTTTTATGCAGATCAGAGGTGTTATAAAGCAAGTTAAATTTCAATGGATTATCTTTATTATAACCTGCTTCGGCCAGTAATTTCTTAGCTTCTTGGTTGCGCTGTTCCTGACTCCAACCAGTAAACCACACTGGTTTTGTTTCTTTAAAACCATCAGTAAACGGCGGTGTATAACCGGAAGCAGGAATATCACCCTGTGCTTTGACTTTATTGGTCACAATATCGCGATCCATAGACAATTTCAGTGCAGTACGGACGCGGGGATCATTAAATGGGGGTTTTTCGTTATTAATTTCGTAGTAGTAAGTACATAAATATGGGTTAATATGCAACTCGTTCGGGCTCTCTTTTTTCAGCTTCTGGAATAGCTCAATCGGTAAATTGGCATAAGTCATATCAATTTCGCCACTGCGATAGCGGTTTACATCCGTGACCTCTGACGAAATTGGTAGGAAAGTAACCTGATCAATAACGGTATTTTTGTTATCCCAGTATGTCGGGCTACGCTCCATCACAATACGTTCGTTGACTATCCAATTTTTTAGTTTATAGGCCCCATTACCGACAAAATTCTGTGGCTGAGTCCATTTTTCGCCATATTTTTCTACCGTAGCTTTATGCACCGGAGCCATTGAAGAGTGAGCTAAAAGTTTTGGCAGATAAGGAACCGCTTCGCTCAATGTAAGCTGCAATGTATAGTCATCCAACGCCTTTACTCCCAAAGTATCTGGTTTCTTTTTACCACTAATGATGTCATCAATATTGGTGAAATGGGCATACTGGAGATAACTTTCATAGGGAGAAGCAGTATTGGGATCAGCTAAACGTTGCCAACTGTAAACAAAATCATGCGCTGTGACAGGATCACCATTAGACCACTTAGCCTCTTTACGCATATGGAATGTCCAGACGGTGAAGTCTTTATTCTCCCAACTGGTCGCAGAACCCGGTAAAATTTCACCATTCGGGCCAACGATGACAACACCTTCAAACAGATCGCGTGCCAAATGTGATTCTGGTACCCCTTCAATCTTATGTGGATCTAACGATTGCGGCTCAGAGCCGTTATTACGGACTAAAACCTGTTTATCAGCTAATTGAACACCTTCAGGCACTTTTGCAGCAAAGACCTGACTTGCGATTATCATACTCAGTGCAGCGCTGATGCTGACAGTAAGTAGTTTCTTTTTCGTTGTGTTTATCATCTTTTTCTACTCCAATTTTATACCGTCAGATTTGTTATCAGCCGACGGCCCAGAAATAAGGGGTGAATTACCACCTGCATACAAAAGGAACGATTTTGTTTGCAGGGTCTCAGTAACTCTTTTGAATAAAGCTATTGTCTAATTTTTTATCATATACAGTCGCTTAATATCCATATAATCCAATGGGTCTTTCCCTGAAAACCCTCCCACTGATGGGCTAACAAGCCGTACACTTACCCGGTAATAAACGGGAATCAGCACCGAGTCTTTATCCAATTGAAACTCGGCTTGTTGGTATAATTTCTTACGCTCAATAGCATCCTTAGCGATTAATGCCTGTTCCAGATAGCTATCAAAATTTTTATTCTGATAAAAAGTCGTGTTATTGCTGCTGTCTGACAACAACATATTTAAAAATGCGGTAGGTTCATTGTAATCAGCACACCAGGTCGCTCTGGTCACCTCATAATTCCCTTGATGGCGGCTTTCAAGAGAAGTTTTCCATTCCTGATTCTGCAAAATCACATCCGCTCCTAGATTCTTTTTCCACATAGAAGCGGCGGCAATAGCCTGCTGTTTATTTTGCTCAGATGTGTTGTATAACAATGTGAACTTCAATGGATTCGCCTGATTGAAACCGGCCTGAGCCAACAATTCTCTCGCGCGTTTATTACGCTGCTCCTGTGTCCAATTAGCCCATTCTGGTTTAGCAAAATCGCCGCCCCCGATAAATGTTGGCGTAAAACCATAAGCCGGTATTTGCCCCTGCCCCATAATTTTCCCCGCAATAATATCCCGGTCAAGAGTTAGCTTGACTGCTTCGCGGACTCTGGCATCAGTAAACGGCGGTTTTTTATTGTTGATTTCGTAATAAAACGTACAGAGATAAGGGCTGACGCGAACCTGATCGGGGATATCTTTTTTCATTTTCTGATACAGAGTCGGCGGAATGACGCTGTGGGTGATATTTATCTCTCCACTCCGATAGCGGTTAATATCACTGGTTTCAGATTGAAGAGGTAAGAGAGTCGCTTGATCAATAACTGTTTTTGCATTATTCCAATATCTAGGGTTGCGTTCGAGCACTATCCGCTCATTGACCACCCACTCTTTCAACGAATACGCCCCATTACCGACATAATTTTCTGGCAGCGTCCATTTATTGCCCCATTTTTCAACCACATCCTTTTTCACCGGTTTCATTGCCGTATGGCTGAGCATACTGACGAAATAAGGCACAGGATGCGTCAGAGTCACCTGTAAACGATGATCATCCAACGCCTTTACGCCCAACTGATCAGGAGATTTTTTACCTCTCAGAACATCACTAATATTTTCAACATAAGCATATTGAAGATAGCTAGCATAAGGTGAACCCACTTTTGGGTCAGCTAACCGTTGCCAGCTATAGACAAAATCGTGGGCAGTGACAGGCGTTCCATCACTCCATTTAGCATTATCACGCAGATAAAACGTCCATACTTGGGAATCCTGATTTTCCCAATGGGTCGCAACGCCTGGCACAATTTCTCCCTCAGAACCCGTCCTCACTAACCCTTCCAGGAGATTAAGAATAATGTTGCTTTCTGGTACTCCTTCAACTTTATGTGGATCAAGCGAGGCAACTTCGGTGCCATTATTAATAATAATTTGTTGTTTATCCGCAAGTTTCACACCATCTGGAAGTTCAACGGCAGACACGGCGGTAACAAGAAACGCTGATAATAAAAATATACAGGAAATAAACTTATGTAATTTTAATTGTTTGATCTTCATTTTTTACCTCCAGTTTGATGGATCTGTTCATTCAACATATCCCATCAAGGCCGGTATCTTCACATTATTTAGCCCAAAGTAACGGATTAAATATTAAAGGCAACTTATCATATCTATTGTTAAAATATCGTTCTCATATTGTAAAAATCATCCTTACAAGCAACTTAGTACGACTTATTACATTAATTGATAAAACATCCCAAAATTCATTATAACAAATTGATATGTATAGCATTATTAACTTAAAACTTAACTAAAATAGTAAACAAAGCTAGACCAAAGATGAAAATAAACATAATTTTAACAAATTGCAATCAATGCAAATTAAAAACCTACATTCATCACAAAACTGTGGTGGAAGCAACCAGTTACACATCGAACTAACAGGAAAGAATAATTTAGAAAAATATTGGGTTATTTGTATAAAATTCAGGAAGTACCGGTAAAAGAAAGGAGAAAAGCCTATGAAATAGGCTTTATAATAAAAATGATAAGAATATTATAATTTGTAATTTCACTAGAATGAAAGCTAACACCTTTTATCGTAAATCATATCAAAGCAACCCTGGGAATAGCGCTCTGATCCCTGTCACAATCAGTTCAATTCCCAAAGACATCAATAGCAGTCCCATAATTCGGGTGATAACGTTAATGCCTGTTTGCCCAAGATATTTGACGACTAAAGGTGCAGATCGAAATAATAACCAGCAGCAAAGCGCAAACAACGCGCTGGTAATCATCAAACCAATAAAATTCTGCCATCCCTGATAACGAGAACTCCAGACAATACAAGAACTGATTGCACCGGGACCTGCCATTAACGGCAATGCCAGCGGCACAACACCAACACTTTCTCTAACGGCTGTTTCTGATTTTTCCTGCTTATTCTGTTTGTCCTCTCCAAGTTTACCGTTAATCATCGACATCGCGATAGTCACAACCAAAATCCCACCAGCAATACGAAAAGAGTCAATGGAAATGCCGAACATACGCAGTATCGAGTCACCTAACAGCAAAGCTGTCCATAAAATGATGGCAACAGAAATATTGGCAATAAAGTTAGTTCTATTACGAGCCGATTGGGCTTGGTAGTGAGTCATACTGATAAAAACCGGCAAAATACCAACAGGATTGACCAGTGCAAACAGCCCAACAAAAAACTTAATGTAACCAGGCAGATCCAGCAGTAAGTCACCCACAAAGAACCTCTATTGAGTTACGCTGTGTTGTTAAAAACATTCTCATGATTGCTCTCCCAAAAACCATAGAAAACTTAATTTTTTCTTCACCTTATACTGGCGAAGTTCTCTTTTCCATCGACCACAACGCATTTTTTAATTTAAAATATCTTATATAACAAGTTGTTAACCCGATATTTTTATTAGATTAAAAATTCAACTTCTTAACGCTATTTACAACCCAATCAATAATAACTATCACTGACCCAAGCTGAAAGGAATCAGCTTGGGGATTTATGTGATTAAGATCAATATATATTTAATACCAAATGGTAACCTGTAGTTACCAAAAAATCACCAAGTTAAATAGTCTAAAAAATACTTATTCATTGATATTAAAAGATTTTTAATATTTTTCAGGAGTACTTCTTTATGACTGTAACTCATGTTACTGAACTGAACGAACTCGTTGCCAGGGTAAAAAAAGCACAACGTGAATTTGCTAACTTTTCTCAGGAGCAAGTTGACAAAATCTTCCGCGCAGCGGCCCTTGCAGCGGCAGATGCACGTATCCCTTTAGCAAAATTAGCCGTAGCAGAATCCGGTATGGGCATTGTCGAAGACAAAGTAATCAAAAACCACTTTGCTTCCGAATATATCTATAACGCTTATAAAGATGATAAAACCTGCGGCATTTTGTCTGAGGATAAAACATTCGGCACCATCACTATCGCCGAACCTATTGGCTTAATCTGCGGTATCGTGCCAACCACCAACCCAACATCTACCGCTATTTTTAAGGCCCTCATCAGCCTAAAAACCCGTAACGGTATTATTCTCTCACCCCACCCACGCGCCAAAAAAGCAACAACTAAAGCAGCAGAATTGGTTTTATCCGCTGCGGTTGCCGCTGGTGCGCCAAAAGATATTATTGGCTGGATTGATGAACCCTCCGTTGAACTTTCCACTGCATTGATGCACCACCAAGACATCAATCTAATCTTGGCGACCGGTGGCCCAGGTATGGTAAAAGCGGCGTACAGCTCTGGTAAGCCCGCAATCGGCGTCGGTGCCGGTAACACCCCGGTTGTCATTGATGAATCAGCTGATATTAAACGTGCTGTTGCATCTATTCTGATGTCTAAAACCTTTGACAACGGCGTCATCTGCGCTTCAGAGCAATCCGTTATCGTGGTGGATGCAGTGTATGATCAGGTGCGTAAACGTTTCTTTACTCATGGCGGTTATCTGTTACAAGGCAAGGAACTGAAAGCTGTTCAAGATATCATTCTGAAAAACGGGAGTCTAAATGCGGAAATTGTTGGTCAATCTGCAACAAAAATTGCCGAAATGGCAGGCATTAATGTTCCTGAAAGGACCAAGATCTTGATTGGAGAAGTGAGTTTAACTGATAAAGTAGAACCCTTTGCTCACGAAAAATTGTCTCCACTGCTCGCTATGTATCGTGGTAATAGCTTTGAAGATGCCGTAGAAAAGGCAGAAAAATTGGTTGAAATGGGCGGAATTGGTCACACTTCCTGCTTGTATACCGATCAGGACAATCAGGCGGCACGAATCAAGTATTTCGGCGATAAAATGAAAACAGCTCGTATTCTCGTGAATACTCCTGCTTCTCAGGGCGGTATCGGTGATCTCTACAACTTCAAGCTTGCTCCCTCTCTGACACTAGGTTGCGGCTCTTGGGGAGGAAATTCCATCTCTGAAAATGTCGGGCCCAAACATCTCATCAATACCAAAACCGTGGCGAAAAGAGCAGAAAATATGCTGTGGCATAAACTTCCGAAATCAATTTACTTCCGTCGCGGCTCCCTGCCTGTGGCATTAGAAGAAATTGCAACCGACGGTGCAAAACGCGCTTTTATCGTAACAGACCGTTTCTTATTTAATCATGGTTATGCTGATCAAGTCACTGATGTGCTGAAATCCCATGGGATAGAAACAGAAGTTTTCTTTGAAGTTGAAGCAGACCCTACCCTAAGCACTGTTCGTAAGGGTGCGGAACAAATGCACTCATTCAAACCGGACATCATTATTGCCCTGGGGGGAGGGTCCCCAATGGATGCGGCCAAAATTATGTGGGTGATGTATGAACACCCTGAAACTCATTTCGAAGAGCTAGCTCTACGGTTTATGGATATCCGTAAACGCATCTATAGATTCCCCAAAATGGGGGTTAAAGCGAAAATGGTCGCCATTACCACAACTTCCGGCACCGGTTCTGAAGTGACACCATTTGCAGTTGTCACTGATGATGCAACCGGTCAGAAATATCCACTGGCTGATTATGAATTGACTCCTAATATAGCTATCGTTGATGCCAATCTAGTCATGGATATGCCGAAATCACTCTGTGCTTTTGGTGGGTTAGATGCCATCACTCACGCTTTGGAAGCTTATGTATCAGTCTTAGCAAACGAATACTCTGACGGACAAGCACTGCAAGCGCTAAAACTACTGAAAGAGTTCCTCCCAACCAGCTATCATGAAGGGGCCACTAACCCAGTTGCCCGTGAACGGGTTCATAATGCAGCAACTATTGCAGGGATTGCATTTGCTAATGCTTTCTTGGGGGTATGCCACTCTATGGCGCATAAACTGGGTTCTGAGTTCCATATCCCGCATGGCCTGGCTAACGCATTGCTGATTTGTAATGTTATTCGTTATAACGCTAATGATAACCCAACCAAACAGACTGCATTCAGTCAATATGATCGCCCACAGGCCCGCCGTCGTTACGCTGAAATTGCCGATCATCTCGGTTTATCTGCTACTGGTGACCATACTGTCACAAAAATTGAAAAACTGTTAGCCTGGCTGAAAGAGCTCAAGTCTGAGCTAAGTATCCCGACATCTATCCGTGAAGCAGGCATTCAAGAAGCTGACTTCTTGGCAAAAATTGATAAGTTATCTGAAGATGCCTTCGACGACCAATGTACCGGTGCTAATCCGCGCTACCCGCTGATTTCTGAGCTAAAACAATTGCTGTTGGATTCATACTATGGACGAGAATTTACAGAAACCGTTGCAACAGAAAAAAGCCAATAAGAACAAATTTATTAACTGATTAAATACCACTTAAGGGTGCTGATATCAGCACCCTTTAACTTACCGCTGCTCTATTCTTAATACAAACTCTCAAACAGAGCATCCGACCGCTTCACAGAAAGTCTATCCATTACATGCTGTCTTTTCTGTTTTTCCTCGCCTCACTAATAGCATCCATATAGTGCTTACGGCAAACAGACACATATTTTTCATTGCCACCGATATCAACTTGTTCACCATCATAAATGACCGCACCTTCGCTATCAAAACGTAATACACGGTTCGCTTTGCGTCCACAATAGCAAATAGTTTTTAATTCAACTAACTTATCAGCCCACGCCAGAAGATACTGGCTACCACTGAAAAGCTCGCCTCTGAAATCAGTTCTCAGCCCATAACAAAGAACCGGAATATCATCGTAGTCGGTCACCTTACATATCTGTTCAATCTGTGCTTTCGTGAGAAAATGGCACTCATCAATAAGCACACAATGCACTTTTGCCTGCTTATTTTCATTTCTGATCAACTCACCAATATCTGTCTGTTGACTAAATAGAAGTGCATCAGAAGATAATCCAATCCGAGAATTGACTTTTCCATTTTCAAACCGGGTGTCAATTTCCGCGGTAAAAACCAGCGTTTTCATCCCTCTTTCATTATAGTTATAAGAGGATTGCAACAAGGATGTCGATTTTCCAGCATTCATTGCGGAGTAATAAAAATAAAGTTGAGCCATCAACCCTGCCCCTTAACAAAATTTATAAAGCCATATAGTCAGATGAGTTTACCATAAACTTGAGTTGTGATTATCCATCTCAGTAAGCTGCACTGGTTGATATACCGAAATATTTAGCTTAGTGATGTCTTAATGATTCATGACCACCATCACACCAGCCGAGTAATAAAGCGCATTTGAATGACAAATGTTCATGTTTAAATTAAAAAATGAAAGCCAGTCTGATTTGTTGCATATCGTATGCAAATTAATAATGTGCGTGATTTACTTCCAGAAAACGGTAACAGTAAATCAACGATAACTCATGGATTAGTCATAAGTTTTTTTTAACTTAGTATTATCCTGCTTTATCAGGTATGATAAGAAACAGTTAAAATTACTTACCGATTTAGTATATACCTGGTTTATAAATTAGAGAGATTATCATGTCCCCTCTTTGTTAAAGGTACCCTGAACATGTTATTGGGGAATGACAATCGAAATAGCTGTATAAAAAGCGCTATATAACTTTTGTAAAGAAATTACGTTTAAAAAAAAGAGCCATTTTATCGGAATATGAGAAATTGACTATTGCAGAAAATAAAATAGCATTCTATTATTATATCCACATCCGCCATCATCATTAATAATTTGAGACCAGGACAATGAGCGATTTAAAAACCCTAAATAACATCCGTACTTTACGAGCCCAAGCAAGAGAATGCCAACTTGAGTTCTTAGATGAAATACTTGAAAAACTGACCGTCGTTGTTGAAGAACGTCGTGAAGAAGAAAGTCAGGTACAAGCTGAATTAGAGGAACGTACACGTAAATTGGAAGAAGTTCGTAAAATGATTCTTGACCAAGGAATTGATCCAAGCGAATTGCTTCAGACAATGAGCTCCGGCAAATCTGCTGGTAAAGCAAAACGTCCCGCACGTCCAGCTAAATACCAATATGTTGATACAAATGGTGAAACTAAAACTTGGACTGGCCAAGGACGTACACCTGCTGTTATCAAAAAAGCAATTGAAGAAGAAGGAAGAACACTGGAAAGTTTCTTACTCTAATCCATTGTTTTTCAAGTTAATTTAATTAAAAACACCCTTTTAAAATAGAAGGGTGTTTTTATTATAAAACAACTTAGCTGACAAAAGAATTAACGTCTATCGTATAAGCGAGATAAGTATCTTTGAGAAGAATTTAGTCGAGTTGCCCGTTTTTTGTATCATTTCTTTATGGTAAAGCAAGGCTAGTTACTCACTTAGCCAATGCCTAGATAAATTAATAATCAAACAGACACAACTATTTACTTCTCTCTGGTCACTGTCGTTGATTCAATAGATAAGGAGCCAATGGCTCCTTATCTTATTTAGACTTATGATAGAAACTCAAATACCACTCTACAAACTGCTTCACACCCTGCTTCACAGATGTATTTGGGGCAAACCCTATTTTTTGGAAAATGTCACTTGAATCAGCACAGGTCGACAGAACATCACCATCTTGCATGGGCATAAAATTTTTCTTAGCCAGAATGCCTAATGATTCTTCTATTGCTTCAATAAAATCACCTAGTCTAGTTGGTTGACCATTACCAATATTATAAATACAGTAAGGGGCAGAGCTGGCAGATATTTGCCCATCTTCAACCATCCAGCTCTCATTTGGTGTGGGAATGATGTCTTGCAATCTGATTATTGATTCAACGATATCATCTATATACGTAAAATCTCTAACCATATTACCGTGGTTATAAACATCAATAGGCTGCCCTGATAACATGGCCTTGGTGAACTTAAATAAAGCCATATCAGGACGTCCCCACGGACCATATACTGTAAAGAAGCGCAAGCCTGTCGTTGGCAACTGATAAAGATGAGAGTAACTGTGAGACATTAATTCATCTGATTTTTTCGTTGCCGCATATAGTGAAACTGGATGATCAACCGAATCATTTGTAGAAAACGGTTGCTTTCTATTTAATCCATAAACAGAACTAGAAGAAGAATATAATAAATGCTCAACATTATTATAACGGCAACCTTCCAGGATATTGATATGCCCTATTATATTCGAATCAATGTAAGCCATTGGGTTTTGCAACGAATAGCGAACACCCGCCTGAGCTCCCAGATGGATAACCCGCTGAAATTGGTGTCGCGAAAAAAGATCGGGAATGGCTATTCTGTCAGCTAAATCTAGCTTTTCAAATTTAAAACCTGACTTATCAAATAATAGATCTAACCGTGCTTGTTTGAGACTCACATCATAATAGTCATTAAGGTTGTCGATACCCACAACCTCATGCCCCATTTGCAATAATCTCTGGCTCACATGAAAGCCAATAAAACCAGCAGCACCTGTGACTAAGAATTTCATTGTATTACTCAGATAACCGGATTAATGGATGCACCACGACCAATCCCATAATAAATAAAACCTCGGGATTGCAGGCGTTCAGGATCATAGAGATTCCGGCCATCAAAGATAACCGGCGTTTTGAGAGACTCTTTGATGACATCAAAATCTGGCGCACGAAAACTTTGCCATTCAGTACAAATGATCAAGGCATCGGCTCCCTTAAGCGCTGCTTCTTTAGTCCCCATCAATAATAAATCATCACGCTGACCATAAATACGCTGAGCTTCCTGCATCGCCTCAGGATCGTAAGCCTGTATTTTGGCTCCGGCCTGCCATAATGCTTCCATCAAAACACGGCTTGATGCTTCACGCATATCATCGGTATTCGGTTTGAACGATAATCCCCAGACCGCAAACATCTTACCGGATAAATCCTCCCCGAAATGGCGTTTGACAAAAGAAGGTAATTTACTCTTTTGCAGCTCATTCACTTGTTCTACAGCAAGAAGAATCTTGGGTTGATAGCCAATTTGCTCTGCGGTACGAATTAACGCCTGCACATCTTTCGGAAAACATGAGCCACCATAACCACAGCCCGGATAGATAAAATGATAGCCAATACGGGAATCAGAACCCATTCCTTGACGAACATGCTCAATATCAGCGCCAAGCATCTCAGCTAAATTAGATATCTCATTCATAAAACTGATTTTCGTTGCCAACATACAGTTAGCAGCATATTTAGTCAGTTCTGCACTACGGATATCCATCACAATCATACGATCATGATTACGGTTAAATGGCTCATACAACTCACGTATCAGGTCAACGACTCTGTCGTTGTCACACCCAATAATAATCCGCTCAGGGCGCATACAATCTGCAACAGCGGCCCCTTCTTTGAGAAACTCCGGGTTAGAAACCACATCAAATGGGATATCAATATTGCGTTTACGCAGAGTCTCATTGACAACCGCATTAACTTTATCTGCTGTACCAACAGGAACCGTAGATTTATCAATAATAACTTTATAGCTATCCATGTACTCCGCAATAGTACGGGCAACGGCGGAGACATACTTCAAATCCGCTGAACCATCTTCATCGGGAGGCGTACCTACCGCAATAAACTGTAACTTACCGTGAGCAACACCGGCTTTTGCATCAGTGCTGAAATTCAGACGGCCTTCTTCATAATTCTTCTTAACCAGTGGCGCTAAACCAGGCTCAAAAATGGGGACTTGACCATTTTTCAGGTTCTCAACTTTATTTTCATCTACATCAATGCAAAGGACATCATGCCCTACTTCAGCTAAAACCGTAGCCTGAACCAGGCCAACATAGCCAATACCAAATACTGTAACTTTCATATGATACCTAAAAATTTCCACAAGATTATTCTTTAGCTTGATCCTGCAAAGCCACTAACCAGTCAGTAAACTCTTTGCCTAAAGCATGATGTTTCATACCATATTGGACAAACGCCTGCATATAACCAAGCTTATTACCGCAATCATGGCTTACACCCTGCAAATGATAGGCTTCCACAGGCTCCCTTTCTATTAACATGGCAATTGCATCAGTGAGTTGAATTTCATCACCGGCACCTGGCGCTGTTTTTGCTAATAATGACCAAATTTTCTCGGACAACACATAACGGCCAACAATGGAAAGATTTGACGGCGCTTCTTTAGGTTGAGGTTTTTCAACTACGCGCTTAATTAGCTTGCTGTCGCCGGGTTGCAGATTTTCTCCCTGGCAATCGACAATACCATAACTGGAAACATCTTCATGAGGTACAGGTTCTACTAATATCTGGCTGGCTCCCGTTTCATTATAACGAACCAACATCTCGCTCAGATTATATCTGGTCAGATCTGTACTGTATTCATCAAGAATAACATCAGGCAGTATCACAGCAAAAGGTTCATCACCGATTAAAGGCTTGGCACATAACACCGCATGTCCTAATCCTTTAGCAATTCCCTGACGAGTTTGCATAATAGTGACATGACTTGGGCAAATAGATTGAACTTCGTCCAATAACTGACGCTTCACCCTTTTCTCAAGGATAGCTTCTAACTCAAAACTGGTATCAAAATGATTTTCAATTGAATTTTTTGATGAATGAGTCACCAAGATAATTTCATTAATGCCAGCGGCAATACATTCATTAACAACATACTGAATAAGAGGTTTATCTACTAAAGGTAACATCTCTTTAGGAATTGCTTTCGTAGCAGGTAACATCCTCGTTCCCAAGCCTGCGACTGGAATAACGGCTTTCTTTACTATTTTGTCTACTGATAGTTTGTCTACTGATCGTTTTTCTACTGATGGCATTAACCTTTCTCCCGATGTTTTTTGGCTGAAACAAATCCGTCTTCAACTCAAAATCAGTGCCAATTCTTTAATAAGGTATCACTATTACTGATTATTTTGTGTCAATAAACCGCGCACACGAACAGCACGCAGGAACCAATACATACAAAAGTTCACTGCTTCGTTCACCCTTCTGACCACTCAAAAAGTTATCACTTTTATCTGAGCAGTGCTAAATCCGCTCTTTGTACTAAAGAGCGGCAAATAAAATAGCCTGATTAGATAGATTTCCAAGCATAATAGGCGGAGTATACCAGCTAATTCTCTTCGATAAACATCACCATTCTGCTTAATTACATTACCGTGACTTGATGTTTAAAATCCATTTTAAACAAAATTCCACCTTGGTAATATTCACCCAAAATACATTGAAGAAAGCATCAGATTTATTTGACTATTTGTATTCCAAATCCGACATTGCCATTCAGCACTATGAGAACAAACTTGGTTCGAACAAATCGTTCTCAATGTCCCAAGAGGAACACCACTGTCTAATTGGATTTGGCGATTACCCGACTTAATACTGGCATGTAACCCCGCAGAAGTGAGCAGAACCGTTTTATTGATTGTATGATAATATCCAAGCAGCAATGGAAATTGCCCTTGTAACCCTGCACCTTCCAGTAACTTATTAATTCTATTTAGAATGCCTTCCATATTGGGTAAACGTCGGGAATGGTGGATGATATGCTCTTGTAACAAACTATTAAATATGACTCTAAGTAATAATGCTGAAATCACACCATACTCTTTTGAACGGCTAATATCTAGACAATAAAAAGCTAATTCATTGTCAGATAACGCCGCCATATCGAGAATTAATCCTGGATTATCAATCATATTTAATTTTCGGTAATTGACTTTACAGTGGGCAATCACTTGAGAAACTGGGGGTTGCAACTGCTTAAGCATATTTAATGCTTCATCTGAATTATGCTTTAGGGTTAACCAATCTTTATTCAAGTTATTCTGTTCAATCGCACCAGACATAAAGACCGTAGGATGTAAATAGGCCAACACCGATTTTTTTATCTCATTAAGATCTGAAACTGGTTTTAATAAAACATCTTTTGCACCCAAACGAAGCACTTCATCAATTTCGGCCATCTTGTTAGTTGCTGAAATAATAATAACTGGAATGCTAATACCCTCATTCGTCAATTTCGCAATAAATTCAATGCCATTCATGACCGGCATATCTAAATCACATAAAATAAGTTCAACATGAGCTTCGCGTCCTAGCACCTGTAGTGCAACAGCGCCATTAGATGCGACTAATACCTTAGCGCCCAACGTTCGCAAATACCCTGCCAGCAAAGAACAAAAAACAGGTTCATCCTCCA
Source organism: Photorhabdus sp. RM71S (assembly GCF_042879355.1). Lineage (NCBI taxonomy): Bacteria > Pseudomonadati > Pseudomonadota > Gammaproteobacteria > Enterobacterales > Morganellaceae > Photorhabdus > Photorhabdus sp. RM71S. Next base: position 104,319 of record NZ_JBHFKV010000001.1, read on the forward strand.
CAATCAGAATTTTTTTGCCTGCCAATGCCTTTTCCATAAATACGCTCCCTTACCTTAATATTGCGACCTTGACCTTTTCTTAGGTACTATCACTCATATTAGTTCAATTAAGTGACTATCATTTGTTCTCTTACGTTTCTTTGCAATAGAAAACCCATAAAAATGGTATTTCACCCTTTACAATTGGAGTTATTTTGACAGAGCTATGTCCTTGTGGTAGTGGAATAGATTTTGCGGATTGCTGTTCCCCTTATCTCCAAAACATAAAATTTGCCCAAACTGCCGAATCACTGATGCGTTCCCGATACAGTGCCTATGTAAAGCACAACGCCGATTATCTAATTACCAGTTGGCATCCTGACTGCCAAGCTGAAAAGTGGCGTTTAGATATAGAACAAAGTTTTATTGTTACCCAGTGGCTCGGACTACATGTCATTACAACTGAAAAAGGCGAAAATGATAACGAAGCCTATGTTGAATTTTCAGCTTGCTTTCTTGATCAGAAATCCCAAGATAAGCAACTTATTCATGAGCGTTCACGTTTTCTTCGTATAGACCAGCGTTGGTACTATATTGATGGTGTAAAACCTATTGATGGCGTAAAACCTCAAACTGGCCGTAATAGCCCCTGCCCATGTGGTTCGGGTAAAAAATACAAAAAATGTTGTGGTTAAGACCCATAAACAGAAAACGCAAAATATTTAAGGATAATCCCATTCATGCAGCACCAACATATACAAAAGAAAATTTTACGCACTATTTGCCCTGATGCCAAAGGACTGATCGCCAAAATTACTAATATTTGCTACAAACACCAACTGAATATAGTTCAGAATAATGAATTCGTCGATCATCGTACTGGCCGCTTTTTTATGCGTACTGAGCTTGAAGGAATTTTCAATGATGAGACATTTCTTGCTGATTTAGATGATGCACTGCCGGTGGGCTCTCAACGGGAATTAAATAGTTCGGGGCGTCGACGTATTGTCATTATGGTGACAAAAGAAGCGCATTGTCTTGGGGATTTGCTCATGAAAAGCGCTTATGACGGGCTTGATGTTGAAATTGCGGCGGTTATCGGCAACCACGCAACATTACAATCATTGGTTGAACAATTTGGCATTCCTTTCCATTTAATCAGTCACGAAGGTTTAACCCGTGAACAACATGATGAAAAACTGATTGCCCAGATTGACCAATACAAACCTGACTACGTGGTATTAGCTAAATACATGCGAGTACTGACACCAGAATTCGTTCAGCATTATCCAAATCAGATTATTAACATTCACCACTCCTTTTTACCTGCATTTATCGGGGCGCGTCCTTATCATCAAGCTTATGAGAGAGGAGTAAAAATCATCGGAGCAACAGCGCATTATGTAAATAATAACTTAGATGAAGGCCCAATTATTACTCAGAAGGTCATTAACATAGACCATACATACACTGCTGAAGATATGATGAGAGCGGGCCGGGATGTTGAAAAAAATGTTCTGAGCCATGCTTTATATTGGGTTCTTGCTCAGAGGGTTTTTGTTTACGGCAACCGTACTGTAATTCTTTAAAGCTGAATTAATTGGGACAGCGAAACAACAATGCGGCGCTTGCGACGCATTGGCCCGCAGGGCGAGGAACGCAGTGACGAGTCATCCTTCCCCCTCCACCAACAAACAGACCGCTTATTTGCTCACAACAAGATCAATAAGGGTGGAAAATCAACATATAGTCACTTATTTTTAAATATCTACTTTACAGCAGCGGTTCATCTGATATGATTCCGTCCGCTGTAAGCAACAGCGATACTTCTCAAAATTTGGTGGGGTTCCCGAGCGGCCAAAGGGAGCAGACTGTAAATCTGCCGTCACAGACTTCGAAGGTTCGAATCCTTCCCCCACCACCATAAATATCCTTCAGGCCTTACAAAAACAAACCCAATAAGAACATACTCCTCATTTGGGGGAAGGTGAGAACCTTCGCTAAGGTTCGAGTTGAGCGTAGCGAAACAACAATGCGACGCTTGCGGCGCGTTAGCCCGCAGGGCGAGGAACGCAGTGACGAGTCATCCTTCCCCCACCACCATAAATATCCTTCAAGCCTTGCAAACAAACCTAAGTTCCTAAGTTAACATCCAATACCCCTTAATTCCTCCAAAAGCAGCCTACCTATACATCCCCCTAAATTATCTATCCTTAAACAGCTCCAGAGACTAATTAACATCTTTAAAAGAATTCAGTGAAAAGCATTTACCCAACCCTTAATGTACCCACAATGATATTTCTTATCACATCTTTATGTGAAGCTTAACATTTTGCAACAATCAACAATAAACCATATAAATCAATCAATTAAAACAAAAATCACCTTCAAGCAGCGAGCTTTCGAATGTGATAACCATCGTATATTTGTGAAATGATGTGTGAAATAATTATAAAAGAATAACAAATTATAACAACAACACCAGGGAACCATCATGAACCAATCAATACAAAAAATAGGAATTATAGGATTGGGGGCTATGGGCATGGGAATTGCCCGCGCGTTAATACGCGCGGGTATTCCCACATATGGATTTGATTTAAACCAAAAAGCCTGTGACCAACTACTACAAGCAGGCGCTAAAACGGCGACAAACAACGCTGCAAATTGGGCATCAGAGCTGGATGCTATCTTACTTGTTGTCGTCAATGGTGCTCAAATAGAAAGCATACTGTTTGAAGGCGAAACACCGTTAGTCAACCAGTTAAGAGCCGGTACGATCATTGTGCTTCACAGTACCGTTGCCGCAGAACAGGCTAAAGATTTTGCCCATCGTCTTAGCCAATACAATCTAAACATGCTGGACGCACCTATTTCAGGTGGCGCACTAAAAGCTGAACAAGGCCAACTCACCGTTATGGCCTCCGGTGAACCCGCATTATTTGAACAACTAAAACCCGTATTTGATGCCACCACCGAACGTCTCTACCATGTTGGAAATGAAATTGGTCAAGGCTCTACCGTCAAAACAATCCATCAATTACTTGCCGGTATACATATTGCTGCCGCGGCTGAAAGTATGGCATTGGCAGCCAAAGCTGGCATTTCCCTGGAGCTGATGTACGACATTGTAACCCACGCGGCTGGTAACTCTTGGATGTTTGAAAACCGCGTTCCCCACATTCTGGCAGGGGATTACACCGCCAAATCTTCCGTAGACATTTTTGTCAAAGATCTGGGATTAGCATTAGAAACAGGTAAGGATCTGAAATTCCCATTACCATTATCAGCCACTGCACATCAAATGTTCCTTGCTGCCAGTAATGAAGGTTTTGGCCAATGGGATGACAGCGCGATTATCAAAACATTTAAAGGTATCACTTTGCCGGAGAAAAAATAATGACCATTAAATTGGGCGTTATCGCTGATGACTTTACCGGCGCAACCGATATAGCCGGTTTTATGGCACAAAGTGGTTGGCGAGTTGTCCAGCTATTGGATACACCTGATGAAAATACCGCCATTCCACAGGATATTGATGCTATCGTTATCAGCCTGAAAAGCCGTTCCTGCCCGATAGTCGAAGCCGTGAATAACGCGGTGAAATCCTGCCGCTGGTTACGTCATAAAACAGGTTGTCAACAAATATTCTTCAAATACTGCTCAACTTTTGACTCTACCAGCAAAGGCAATATTGGGCCGGTCACTGATGCCCTGATGGATGAACTACAAACAGACATCACGCTAATCTCCCCTGCCCTTCCCGTTAACGGGCGAACAGTTGTACATGGGCATCTATTTGTCAACGGTCAACTACTTAATGAAAGCGGTATGCAGCACCATCCCGTGACACCAATGGCAGATGCCAATCTGCTACGCTTAATGGAACAACAAGCTCAAGGGAAAGCAGGTTTGGTGGATCTGGCATGTGTACACCAGGGAGAACAAGCAATCCGCGTGAGACTAAATCATTTACAACAACAAAACATACGCTACGCAATAACAGACACCCTCTCCATGAATGATCTACTGCCTATTGCCAGAGCGGCATCAGAACTGAAATTAATCACTGGTGGTTCCGGTCTTGGCGCTGCTCTTGCCAGCATAGACACTGGTAAGCCATTGATGCCATGCCAACCAGAAGGAGCAACACCACCCGCCGAGAATAGACGCACTGTGATCCTATCTGGCAGTTGTTCTGTCATGACCAACAAACAAGTTGCCCTGTACCAGAAACTGGCCCCTGCTCAATCCTTGAATATTGATTCATGTATCAATGATCCACAATATGCCGAAAAACTGGTTGCGTGGGTTATTCTGCAATCAGAAAACCATCTGGCTCCCATGCTATACGCCACTCAATCCCCAGAAACATTACAGAAAACCCAACAGCAATATGGTGCGGCTATTGCCAGTGAAGCAATAGAAAACACCTTCGCCCGCGTTGTAAAAAACCTGTGTCAGCTAGGATTCAATACCTTTATTATCGCAGGCGGCGAAACTGCCGGTAAAATAGTACAAAGTCTGGACATTCAACAACTCAGTATCGGCGCACCTATTGCGCCTGGCGTACCTTGGGTACACGATCGACAACACAATTATTGGCTGGCATTGAAATCAGGTAACTTCGGCAATATCGATTTCTTCCTGCATGTACAGGAGATGTTTCATGAGTGAGCAAGCACTAAGGTCAGAGTTAGTCGAATGGGCTCGTTCAATGTTCTACCGGGGTTATAGCAGTGGCGGTGCAGGTAACATCAGCGCCAAACTGGAAGATGGCACGATTATCATCACGCCGACCAACTCCAGTTTTGGTGACTTGCAAGCTGATCGCCTGAGTAAGCTAGATGCAGAAGGTGATTGGCTATCCGGTGACAAACCCACAAAAGAAGTTTCCATGCATTTGGCAATGTACCGCAACCGTCCCGAATGCCATGCGGTGGTCCATCTACATTCCCCTTGGTTAACCGCTCTTTCCTGCCTACCCAATCTGGACAAAAGTAACTGTCTACCACCCATTACGCCCTACTATGTAATGCGGGTCGGAAAACTGCCTCTGGTCAAATATCTGCCACCAGGAGATGAAAGAATCGGTGAAGAAATTGCGAAGCTGGCCGCAAAACACAACGCAATCCTCCTCTCAAACCACGGACCTGTTGTCGGCGGCAAAACTTTACGGCAAGCTTTTTTCAACGCAGAGGAATTGGAAGATACCGCACGGCTCTATTTAACCTTATTGCCACACGGCTTCACGACATTAAATAAAGAGCAAGTACAAGAACTTGAAACTCGTTACCCAAAAACTGAGTGAACAAACAAGGAATTCGTCATGGCTAAATTCGCGGCAAACTTGAGCATGATGTTCAATGATGTACCTTTCACAGAACGGTTTGCCCGTGCAGCCAAAGCTGGATTTAAAGGCATTGAATATCTGTTTCCTTATGAAGTCGCAGCGGAAGAGCTTGCTGCCCTATTAAAACAGCATCAATTAACACAGGCTCTATTCAACATGCCCGCCGGAAACTGGGCGGCAGGAGAAAGAGGAATAGCCTCTATGCCTGGCCGTGAAAAAGAATTTATTGAAGGTACACAAATAGCTCTGAAATATGCACTGGCTCTGAATTGCAAGCAAGTTCATGCTATGGCCGGGAAATTGCATGAACAATTCACACCAGAACAACAACGTGAGTGTTATATCAAAAACATTCGATATGCCGCTGATGTCATGGCAGAACGTAACATCAACGTATTAATTGAACCAATTAATACTCGTGATATGCCGGGTTACTTTTTAACAACTCAACATCAGGCTGAAACATTACTCAAAGAAATTGACCGTCAAAATGTTTTTATCCAGTTGGATCTTTATCACTGCCAGATCATGGAAGGAGATTTGCTACGCACCATCGAGCGTCTATGGGGAAAATTCAGTCACATCCAGATTGCCTCCGTGCCTGAACGCCACGAACCCGATAGCGGCGAAGTGAACTATCCGTGGCTATTTAACAAACTGGATGAAATGGGCTATCAAGGGTGGTTGGGCTGTGAATATCACCCCGCTGGTTACACCGAAGATGGTCTGGATTGGTTGACCAAAGCACAGAAATAATCAGGAGAAGATATGCTTCCATCAGAGCGTAGAGACTTTATTTATCGCTATGTACATGAATATCAGACAATTTCTATCAGCGCACTGGTTAAACTGATGAACGTCTCACATATGACAGTACGGCGGGATATCCGCACTCTGGAGGAAGAAGGAAAAGTCGTTAGTGTCAGTGGCGGTGTGCAACTTAGTGATGTTTTACGTCAGGAATTGCCTTGGAATGAAAAAGCCCAGCTTAATCATCGTCATAAGCGGGAAATTGGTCAATACGCCGTATCTATGGTTGAAGATGGACAAGTGGTCTATCTTGATGCTGGCACCACCACGTTTGAAATTGCCAGAGTCCTAGCTGAGCGTTTTAACCTCACTATCATCACGAACGATTTTTCCATTACCCAATATCTGATGAACAAACCCCAATTAAATCTGTTCCATACCGGGGGGCAGGTAGATAAGAGAAATCATTCCTGTGTTGGCCCTATCGCCGCTATGTTGCTTCGCAACTTAAATGTGGATATTGCCTTTATTAGCACCAGCTCATGGGATCTGGAGCATGGTGTCTCCACGCCGCATGAAGAAAAAGTTTTAGTCAAACAAGCAGTATTGGAAATCGCCCGCCGACGTGTTTTGGTGTCTGATAGCAGTAAATATGGCAAATACGGCATGTTTCGGGTCTGCCCGCTTTCGAGTTTGGATGATATTGTCTGTGATAGCCAGCTTCCGCCGAAAGTGCAGCAACAATTACGAGAACATAATCTGATATTACATACCGTCAGCGTATAAAGGATAAGAACCCTACTATACCCTATAAGCAAATAGCCCAAAGCTATTAAACAAGGAGAGTTACAATGAAAGTGATAATCACTGGTGGCGCAGGTTTTCTGGGTCAGCAACTAGCCAGCGCTTTACTAAACAACAATCAAACATTAAATTTCGACCAACTCATATTGACCGATATTCAATGTCCTGTTTCACCCGTTAATGATCCCCGCGTTCAGTGTCTGGCGCTGGATTTAACTCAATCAGGAGCTGCGGAAAAGCTGATCGATGAAAACAGTGCGGTGTTATTCCATCTCGCCGCCATTGTCAGTAGTCACGCTGAAAGCGATTTTGATCTCGGCTTGCAAGTTAACTTTGATGTTACTCGCAACTTATTAAACGTTGCACGGGCTAAAAATCCAAAATTGAAATTTATCTTCACCAGTTCCCTGGCCGTATTTGGCGGAGAATTACCATCAACCATTACGGATCAGTGTGCGGTTAATCCTCAATCATCCTATGGCGCACAGAAAGCCATGTGTGAATTGATGATTAACGACTATTCCCGCAAAGGATATGTCGATGGCCGCATACTTCGTCTGCCAACAATCAGTATCCGCCCAGGTAAACCAAACAAAGCTGCATCCTCTTTTGCCAGTGGCATTATCCGTGAACCTCTGCACGGAGAAAGCAGTATCTGCCCAGTTTCCCGCGATCTGACTTTATGGCTTTCCAGCCCTGAAACCGTGATCCGCAACTTTATACATGCAGCTCAAATTCCGGCAGAAAAATTTGGTCTTTCCCGCACCGTTAATTTACCGGGTATTAGCGTCACAGTTCAGAACATGATTGATGCACTGGCCGAGATTGCCGGGCAGAAAGCGGTGGATCTCATCCGCTTTGAACCAGACGAAAACATTAACCGTATTGTTGCCAGTTGGCCGGGTCACTTCGATATCAACCGTGGCTTATCACTGGGTTTTCATGTTGATAATACTTTCAGTGATGCAATCCGTGCTTTTATCTCCAATAACCTGTCCCAAGCTGGAGGCTAATTATGGAACGCTACATTCCGGTCATTGGTCTGGGTATTGCCGTATTTACGTTGATCTTTCTGGTACTACGTACCCGTGTTCATGCTTTATTAGCAATGCTCATCGCAGCGGCGATTGCCGGGCTCACGGGTGGCTTAACCGCAGCAAATACCATTGATGTTATGACTAAAGGTTTTGGCTCCACACTGGGCAGTATCGGGATTGTTATCGGTCTGGGGGTCATGATGGGACGGGTGCTGGAAGTTTCCGGCGCCGCGGAACAGATAGCCTACAGTTTTATCAAATGGTTAGGTAAAAAACGCGAAGAATGGGCATTAGCGATCACCGGTTATATCGTCAGTATCCCAATTTTCGTCGACTCTGCCTTTGTTATTCTCTATCCACTGGCAAAGGCTCTCGCAAAAAAGGGAAAACGTCATCTTCTAACGCTTGGCGTGGCCCTAGCCGGCGGATTGGTTGTTACCCACCACACTGTTCCGCCAACACCGGGGCCACTGGGAGTTGCTGGTATTTTCGGTGTCGATGTCGGCGCCATGATGTTAACCGGTATGGTTCTGGCGGTACCTTGCGTTATTGGCATTGTATTTTATGCCAAATGGTTAGCAGTAAAATATCCTGAATTTCAACCCATTGATGAAGCCGAAGAAGCTCAAGATCTACAAACAATTCATCAACGCTATATAGAAGAAAAAGCGAACAAACCACTACCGAGTCTATTTCTTTCCCTGTTGCCGATTATTGTTCCTATTGTTTTGATCTTCATTAAAGCCATTAATGGCCTGTTATTAAACACTGAAACTTTTACTGGACAAGAAAACAACTTCTATTTTCAGACATTCGATTTCCTTGGTGCACCAGTTATTGCCTTAGCCATTAGTGTATTATTGGCGGTTTATACCTTGATGCCAAAAGCCAATAAACATGAAGTCATTGACCGTCTGGAAGAAGGTTTACAGGCTGCCGGTATTATTTTATTAGTGACAGGAGCAGGCGGTGCGTTAGGCGCGGTATTGCGTGAAAGTGGTACCGGCGCCATTCTGGCGCAATATATAGCCAATCTCCCCCTAACACCGGTGCTGATTCCATTTATCATCGCAACACTGGTTCGCTTAATTCAAGGTTCCGGCACTGTGGCAATGATTACCGCTGCTTCTATTTCTGCACCAATTATTAGTCAAATTCCGGGGATCAACATGTTGGTTGCCGCACAAGCAGCAACGATGGGTTCGTTATTCTTCGGTTATTTTAATGACAGCCTATTCTGGGTCGTTAACCGCATGATGGGAATCAAAGATGCCAAACAACAGATGATCGTTTGGTCAATACCAACCACTATTGCATGGGCGATTGGCTTGTGTGGCGTCATCATCTTGGATCTAGTGTTATAAATACCAAATCATTAGCAAAACTATCATTTAGCCTCCTTAAAATTAAGAGGCTAAATTAATATATTGATCATACTATGACCTTTTATAAAATTTCATTTATCAATCATCGAAATTTTATCTCAGACTGAAAAACATTACGCCAATCCTTCGTTTACCCCTTTTGCGGGAAACAACACCAAGTAAAATTTTTTGCACCCTTCTCCAATCCATACCAAACCACTCTGATTCTCAGAAATAGTAAAACAATAACTGTATAAATATGACTAAATGAAAATATGATTCGTTATCATAATAATAGGAATAAATTACAACCAAAAATTAGACTTTACTCCTATTAGTGACTATCACAATGTAAAAACAATCTATACCCGTCACTTTTCAAGTTGCCTCTTTGTTGGCTGCACTCACTCACCCCAGTCACATAGTTATCTATGCTCCCGGGGATTCGTTCACTTGCCGCCAGGGCTAACGCATCAAAGCTCATTATATAAACAAACTCAAGGATTCGAATAAATAATCATCATTTAAACAACAGAGCCTGCGTTTATTTTCCATGCTTAAATTACGGGATTTATTCTGTTTCAGCATGTTCAAAATCCATTTTCTTAGTACAGCTAAATTTTCACCGGCAAATCCCATCCGGGCCTAGAGTTTATCTTCTCGAAACACAACATCAAGTGACCGGTGTAAATGATTCTCCACCGACCAGTGAGAGCGTGTCGCCTGCAAGGCTTTCTCCGCATTCATTGGCTGGCTACTGATATAAAATCGGACAAAATCATGCCCACGTCCTTTTTCTGTCCGTTCAGATTGGACTGCTATTATCGTCTTTGCTTTCCATTTCTGACAAATGGGCATCTGCTCACCCACAGGGAATTGCCAGCATCGGCGATGTTCCCGGCGACCATGCTGATTATCAAATTGTTCGCAGAAAGAGGGGCCGGCAATATCTTTTGGCGTATTCGCCCAAAAAGCGTGAAATTGCGCGCTGACTTCAGCGGCTAGTGTCGGCTGATTATCTTTGACTGCCAGCAAATAATCCGCGGATTTTTCCAGAATAATCTCGGCGATTTTTGTTTGCGTTCCCGCCGCATCAATGCTCACAAGACATCCTTCCAGCGCCAATAATTGGAGAAGTTCAGGAATGGCTTTTATTTCATTGGATTTTTTCTCCACTTTTTGTTGCCCAAGGCAGAGGCCCAGTTCAGTTGACCAGACATTGACGGTATGGATACGATTAGCTCCCCGACCTTTTGCTGTTGCCCTTAACGCCTTACCGTCAACCGCCAGTTGCCCTGAAAGACCTTCCTTTTTCAAAATATGACTCACCCATTCCTGAAACAATGATTGCAGGGTACTGGCTGGCATAATGGCAAAATCCGGTTAAAGGTGTCATGTGGGGGAACTCCATTTGCCAGGGTTAACCAACGCTTAAACCATTTTTCGCGTTCCTGAGCAAAGAGCGCAATTTCGGACCCGGTATCAAACCACACATCATGGCACAGAGTGTCATAAAAATGACCTCAGATAGCACATGAGAACATTTTGCTTGTTGACGTGGGTCAGGTAAGGCTTCAAGGTAGTCAAACAGGGCTTTCTGAGTCATAAATAAGGCCATTATTATGGGAAGTTGTGGATAAATAACGGCAAACAGATAAGATTGCAACAAGAATAAAACGTGGCTTATTTTGTACGGTTAATTTGTCATCTTATGGATAAAAAATGATCATGCGTTAGCCCTGCACTTGCCGCCGCGCTGCGGCTCGAAATCTATTAGATATATATATTTTCATAATATTATCCAATAAAATCAAAATATAATTTCAAATATTTACCTGATTACCATCGAATCTCAGCTAGCTTGAGTAAATACTCAGGTATAGGTGCTGCCCGGATACATGAATAAATAAGCTGTTCGAATGTTTTTTTAAGGTTAAAGCGCCAATTAAACTTGAAACAGAATTCGGCAAGATAACGAGGTAAATACTTTTTGCTAATCGAATGATAGGTTCCGCGTATCGAATTTTTTACATTACTCATCATTGTGTTAACCCACTGAAAATAAGGAAGCTTAACACTCTGCGCTCCACCGCCAGTGACGAGGGGCAAATGGAAAGTCCCGGCTTGCTCAATCCCCCGAAAGCAAGCTAATCCATCTGAAATAACAAGGGATTTTGGTTTAAGATGCACTTTAGCCCAACGGGTAAGTTCCCCGGTCTTAAACCCTTTCACAACGCTGAAACGCATGAACATAGGGTGGCCCTTTTCATTCATTGAAACCGCCGCAACGAAAGGGCATTTCCCTTTTGCCCCTCGCCCTCGGGGGCCATGCTGAGCCCCTCCCCAGTATGCGTCGTCAAGCTGAATAAACCCGCCGAGAGGCTTTTCGTCATCCCGTTCTTTCATTGCTTTCATTAGCTTGTGTTTCATACGCCATGCAGCGTTGTAGGAAATGCCCAGTTGACGTGACAATTCAAGTGCAGAAATCCCATTTTTCTCCTGAGTCATGAGATAAATCGCCAAAAACCACACAGTTAAAGGTAATTTTGACGCAGAAAACACTGTGCCGGCCGTCAAAGATGTCTGATGATGGCATTGATTGCACTGATAAAGGAGACGAGATTTTAACTGGCAATACTTATCATGCCCACAATGAGGGCAGTGATACCCCGTAGGCCAGCGCATATCGAACACCTGTTTCTGGCATTGTTCTTCATGACCCTATAATGAAATAAACTCATGAATAGAAATGCCTTTTTGGAATTGAATCTGATTTTTAGCCATTTTCATTTACCTCCACACAGACTTATTTTAAGTATACGCCTATGGGAGCTGAATTTAAGTGATAATCAGGAATATTTAATATTCTTCTTGACACTATTAATTGCAATAATATTTTTAAATGCCGAAAATAAATTAGAAATTAATTTTATCATTTCATAACATGAATAAATCATGCATTTATATAATCTAATTGAACAATAAAAACATTTAAAATAAAATCATAAAAATAATATATAAGATTACGTTATCCCTATTTCCTTGTTAATAATGTTTCAAGAATTACCAATAGTACAATTTAATCCAAAATAAAAATATCGTGCAAATCATAATTTCCTAATTGAATTTACATTAAAAAAACATTATCTGCATTGTAAATACACCAAGTTATTTAATAACAAATATTTATTTTTCTTTATTCTAAATAATAAAACTCCATTAATCATAAATGAGATATAAATATGCATATAATCGTTATTCCGCCAGACCATATTGATATAGTATATACCCGTAATCATTGAAGATGCTTGATTTTATCCGAAATGGAGATCATTATCCTCGCTATGAAAATATTTATTACATCAGAACAAAAAATCAAACTTGAGCATCTTCACGACACCACTCGTGATGGTCAAGTACGCGACAGAATAAAAGCTATCCTTCTGGCTTCTGAAGGGTGGAGTTCTGTGATGATAGCCCAGGCATTGCGACTCCATCAGACCACCGTTGACCGCCATATCAGTGATTACCTTAATCAAGGTAAACTTAAATCGGGTAATGGGGGGTCTGACAGTTTACTTTCCCGGGAACAAACTGATTTTTTAATCAACCACTTATCTCAACATCTTTTCCATCACACCCGTGAAATCGTGGCCTATGTCGCTCAGCTCTGGAATATGACCTTTAGCATTCCCGGCATGAATAAATGGTTACATCGTCAGGGTTTTTCTTATAAAAATCTATGGTCACCCCCGTTTTTGCAACACAAATTTTGATGTATGGTGGGCTTGCGTAAATCTATTCGGCGTCTGGTGAGCAGTCATGCCCGCGCCACGATGAGTTCCGTGCCTGCCGAACCTTAAAAACCGGTCGGCTTCAGAGAGCCATTTTTTATATCAGGTTCATCAGCAGGCCGATATGCCGTTCATGTCATCAATTATCTGTCGTCGCAAAACCAGATGGTAACTGCTTAACTTACTGAGCTAACGCAGTTTTTCGTTGGCTCTTTTATTTAATGAACACCGTCTGATGTGCCGTAACGGCCCAGGCTATTCGTGCCAGTTTGTTCGCCAGCGCACACGCTACAACGTTCGAGTGATGGCTGGCAAGCTGCCTGTTCACCCACTCTGCCAGACGCCCTGGATTATGCTCCAGCCGCTGCATAAAGACCCTGGCACACTGCGCCAGCAGCCGTCTCAGATTTTTATCACCCCGCTTGCTGATGCCCATCAGTGTCGTTTTTCCACCCGTGCTGTACTGGCGGGGAACCAGCCCTGTTGAAGCCGCAAAGTCACGGCTGCTGGCATAGTTTTTACCGTCCCCCAGCCGCATGGCTAACAGACTCGCCGTTACCGGCCCAACGCCAGGAATGGTCAGCAGGCGTTGAGCGGTTTCATCTTCCGACAGATGCGTTTTCAGTTCCTTATCGACTTCCTCAATTTCTCCGCTGAGGTAAACATAATGACTGTGGCGTCTGCTCAGAACCCTTGCCAGATACGGCGGAAAGTCATTTTCTTCCAGCACAGCGGCCAGACGTCGTATCACGGCAATACCGCGCGGCAGACTGACGCCGAACTCCAGCAAAAAAGCGCGCATCTGATTGGTGGTTTTAACGCGTTGCCGTATCAGTGAGTCTCTGACGCGATGGAGGGCGGCCATCGCCTGTTGGTCTTCTGTGCGGGGGGCACAAAGCGCATGGAGGGCCGGGAAGCTGCCTCGCAGATAGCTTCAGCATCGACAAAATCGTTCTTGTTACTCTTAACAAAAGGACGGACGAACTGCGGAGAAATCAGCTTTGCCTCATGGCCTAAATCAGCGATCCGGCGAGCCATAAAGTGCGCCCCACCGCAGGACTCCATCACTACGGTTGCAGCCTTGCAGGAACCGAGAAAATTAATAAGCTGAGTGCGGGAAAACTTCTTACGCATCAGGGCGTTACCCTGCCTGTCCTGACAGTGGACATGGAAGGAATGTTTACCGAGATCGATACCAATAAGCGTAATGTTTTGCATGATGGTTCCCTCTAAAATAAAATACCCTGCTAGCGTACCTCTCACAGGGTGGGAGTGACCATCTCATTAACCGTGTGGTGTCCCTCATAAATTCGAGGCAGAAAAACAGCGACAATTTATTGAATATTATGAAGCTCTTAAGGTTACAGCGAAAGACGAGTCCATCCTCTTTCTTGACGCGGTTCACCCGACTCAAGGCACCAAACTCGGTTATGGCTGGATGCGAAAAGGAGAGAAAAAAACAGTCAAAACAACGGGAAGCCGAACTCGCCTGAATCTATTGGGCACCCTCAACCTGAATGCCATTGGTCGTACGGTGTTCCAGGAATATCAAACCCTCAATGACTACAACATTTGCTGTTTTTTCAATGAAATAAGAAAGTCTTATCCTGACTATCATCAAAAAATTCATCTTATTGTGGATGGGGCGGGTTACAACAAAGCTCATCTTGTGAAGGAGTGGGCTTATGTTAGCAATATTAAGTGACATTACCTTCCGCCATACAGCCCGAATTTAAACCCGATAGAGCGATTATGGAAGGTCATGAATGAATATGTTCGAAATAACCGTTATTTCGCGGATAAACATGAATTTCGAGACAAAGTCTTCAAATTTTTCACCACAACGCTACCTGATATAGCGGACTCGCTGACGTCTAGAATTAACGACCATTTTCAGGTGCTAAAAACTGCATCTTGAAGTTTCTTGGGTATATAATGGAACTTTATCTCCATCATCATATTATACAAGGATTATATTATGAAAGAAAAATTGCTTTTTACTCTAGTTTTTATCGGCACGCTCTCATTATCATTAATGGCAAACAGCGCCAGAGAATTAGATATAATAAATGGTCAACCTGCGGAACCGGGTGAATTTCCATTTTATTCAGCACTTAACACAAAAGATGGAAACATTGAAGGGCACCGTTGTGGCTCGGTATTAATCAATAAACGTTGGGTTTTAACAGCAGCTCACTGCGTTGAAGATGATAATATAAAATCCACAATCTATGTAGGATTAGAAAGGTATAAACCTACACCAATTTATAAGAATAAAGTTGATATTGAAAAAATTATTATTCATCCAAAATGGTTTGCACGAAAACGGGGGCAATATGACATAGCGCTCATTAAGCTCAACCGAGATGCAAACAGTGATGCTTTTGCAAAACTCAATGGAATAGATGAAACTATTGATCTGCCAGTTGATACAGAATTAACGGTTATTGGTTTTGGAAAAACAGAAAGTGTATCAACACCGAATATATTAATGAAAACCGATGAATATATCCTTGATGATAAGAAATGTATCGAAGTTCCTCCGGGATACCCTGATACAAATTACGATCCGGCAATAAATATTTGTTCTAGTAATCAAAATGGAGGTGTCGGCGGTGGGGACTCAGGAGGGCCATTGATGGTTAAAACAAGTAATAAAGATGATATCGTTTCTGGGCTGGTATCTCGTTCACTCCTAAAACCAGCAGAACAGTTTACCAAGGTCAGTTTTTTCAAAGATTGGATAATTGAAACGGTGAAGGAAAATTAACTCTTATTAGGTCTGCTGTAAAATTGCTCTTATCGAATTAATCTGGCCTTAACATAAAAAAATTAATAAATAAGAAGGAAACTCAATGCCTGAGGCGTGATCAAATCTTTTACGATGAAGTGACTCACATAATCCTCAGGCATAAATAGCACACTATTTCATATTGTTCTCTTCGTTTGGAGTAAATACCATTTAGGTGTTGTTAAGATAACGGCCCCTTTTATTATATTCTCAGCTTTATGCACTGGATAGGAGTTAAACTCTGTTCTTGCACTTCTCGCATCACTGAAATCTTTATATTTAATTAGTCTCTTAGTTTCAGCTGGAACACCTGAGTATCTTGCCGCCCATTCTGTTTCCTCTAAAATAAGTGGAGCATTCAGTCTATCAATACCCCTATCTCCAAACTGTTGTGCAGTTAAATCGATTACATAATCTTTACCTTCTTTCTTACCAACTACTACAAAATGGTTCATCGGACTCGAACTCGTGGCGTTATCCCAAATAAATATCGCTCTAAATCTTATATGCTCCATTTCTTTCTTTTTCATAAAGTCAGCCACGGGTTCCATTAATGAATCACATTTTCCTGATGGATATTCAATCTTTTTCCCAATTGTTGGATTATTTTTAAATTCGTTTAAGTAGTCAGCAGCTGGAATATCTTCAGCTAAATTACGAGTAATCTTTTGTGGTGTCGTACTCCTTATCGGTTCGAACTCGGCTTCTACCACATTCTGGCTTTTCCAAGAACTACCTCTACCCTTTTTACTTAATTTTTCACCTTTGCTAAATCTCCGTGCAATTGCTCCAGTATTGAAAAGTGAATGTATTACAGATGTGACAACTAAATTCAATAAAGCCTCTTTTCGCAATGCAGTGCTTTCTTCATCTGTATTCGCTATTGCAGATTGAATAAGTGGTATTCCTGTATTGGCAATAATAGAAAGAATATAACCTACAATTGGTCTAAACGGGGTAACCATTGAACCAACATCAATAACATCCCTAGATATTTTAAGAAAATAATCTAATTTAATTTCATTTTCAGAAAAGCTTTTTTTATCCATATCTTTTATATACATATCAAGAAATTTATTTACTGTTATTCCTTGAAATCCTGAAAACTTACTAATTATCTCATTGATAAAATATTTCACATCTTCATCACTTCTAAATTCATCTATATATTTTTCATAATCAACTGTAATATAAAACAATTTACTTAAAACACCGTTAACATACTCATTATTTGTTTTCATTATCTGTGTTCTTCCACTATGCCTATTATTAAAAATTTTCCTATCATCTTTCAAGATTAACTCTTCCACCGTAAAACTATATAATATAGATTTACCTGGATTCCTACATACATCGAATGTTGGATTTAGTTTACATTTATCAGTTATGAAGGGTTTGCTTTCAATAGTAACTGTATCATTTAAATTAACTTTACCACCAGAGATCTCCTTTACTCTAAAATCAATATATTCTCTAAAAGGTAATATTTTACTAATAGAATCTTCTACTTCATTGATTTTCGCAATAAATTCATATAGTTTTCCAAAAAATTCCATGATGAATTCATCCATGTTATTACCTAAATTATTAATGAATAAATCCTGCTGCATTTCAGATGTCACTTCTTTAGGGAAAATAATTTTCTGTTTAATATCATCTGACACAATTCCTTTTAATAAATCAGAAACCAGAATTTTATCTTCACTACCATCAATAACCAGTTGGGTTCCTATACCAATCTTAGAAATCACATTATATTTCTCTAGTAACCCTTTAAGATAATCAGTCAAAAAAAGATTTATAAATTCCTCATCATGAGATAAAGTTTGATTAAAATACTTGGGTTTATCTGCAATAAGTTGAGATCTTGATTTTTTTTCATTAAGATTGATTTTAGTAAGAAGAGGAATATTTATATTATCAAGGTTATTCTGCTCCTGGAAACTACCCTGATCACTCTGTACTTCCTGTTGATGCTCCGGCTCTTGTTCACCTAATTCAGAACCGACTTTTTGTGGTATTGTTATTAGAGAGTGAATACTATCGGGAGTAGAATGAACACTTTTTCCTTTAGGAACCTCTCTTCTATTTTTCTTATTTTGCGTATTCTTTCCAGAGTTAAATTGCACTATCAGGTTATCTGGACTGGAATATCCAGCTGTTTCTGTTTTTGTTGCTTTCATTAGATTGGTACTATTTTCGCTTTCTATTGTCGACAATGGAATAGAATAATTCATATGTATTTTGAATAATGCTTCTTTTAAACCGGGTCTGCGAGGGGGAAGTGTTGGGCTTTCTCTTTCAGTTTTGGAGGCTTTCTCCTCATCCTGCCACTTTTTAAATATATTACGCTCTGTTACTGGTAATGTATCCTGGAAAGGTGGAGGAAAAGTAATTTCTTCTTTTACCTTTCTTACTATCATCAGAGTAAATACAATAATTACTAATCCAATTCCTAATCCAACTCCTAATCCAACTCCTAATCCAGTTGCTACCGCAATAGCAATAGCAATAGGGCTATATTTAATAATTTTATTTCGTGATAAAGTAGGATTTTCTGATTTCTGTTCAGTCCTATCCTTTGATAACATGGGTGAATTTAATTCACTTCCATCATTATTTATATCTATTGAAATATGTTGAGTTGATGAACTCTTATTACCATTATTAGTAGTTGCTTTTGTGTCGTTATTAGTTTTAACTAGCTCTTCATATTTTAACATTTCTGTCTCCGAAATTATTAATATAAATAATAGAATATTTATTTATATACCCTATAGATTTCAAGATGCATCGCGACGGCAAGGGAGCGAATCCCCGGGAGCATAGCGAACTATGTGATCGGGGTGAGCGAGTGCAGCCAACAAAGAGGCAACTTGAAAGATAACGGGTATATCAATATATTCCAGTAATAAACTCACTACACATTACCTGAAAGATAATTATCCAATAAATCAAAAGAGAATTGATTCAACGAAAGAATCGCGATACATAACTCAGCAAAAGAATCTGCATTTGTTGGGGCAGCTAACTTAATCAAAGAGGCCAATTCTGTTTGCATGACAGTATAAAGATCATTCTTTTTTCCAAAATATTCAAGATGTAATCGTAAAAAATCATCTACAGTGAATTTATTCAAAGCTAAGTCAGCAACATCATCAATCAACAGCTCAAACGAACTGGCAATTAGATTTACTTCTCGCCTACTACGCCGTAAGCCTGGACCACCCTTATATAAACCCAGTAATTTTTCCCAGAAGTTATGGTTTTTCATATGTTGTTTATGTGCTCTATCCAACTCACCAGCATTTAACGTGCGTGGTTCAAATATTTTTGGTCTCGGCCTCCACCATTCAGGGTTTTGAGCAATTACATTACTATATTTCAATGGGTAAGCAGTCACTCTTTTTCCTAACTTATCAGCCAATATTTGCCCTGAAGACTGCTTACCAAATGCACCATAACAAGATTGAAATTCGATGGCACCTACCATTCTGAAGTCAATGATATCACCGGCACGTAGACTTAAGCCACGAACAACGTCAGAGAACTCTATCGCATCCATATAGTTAACAATCCAAGGAGCACCATGGATTTTAATATGCAATTTGTTACCGTTTAATCCAAAAGATGAATCTTTACCAAGAAGTGCACTTTGCCGCATCGATTTTACATTAATTTGCCCCGCTACTACGGTATAAGTGCCCAATTTCCCATTTGAAAACTCGCCAAACTGGCTCGAAGAAACGACGGTATCCGCATGATTAAATGACGAACCAAGATTCTCTGGATTGAATATTGCAAATTCGCCCTCACCCAAACTGATCATAAGGTTTTTGACCGAATATTCACTCTCTTGAAACACAACCACGGTCCCTTTAGATAAGGTAGTAAGATCAGCAATATTATTGATATTTCTTTTGTTAGTTAGTAGATGATCAACCGTTCTCTGTACACTGTTTGGATCCAGAAGTGCTTTTACAACATCATTAAAAGCTGATGCCTGCTCAAAGGCTAGCTCACCAGATTGCTCCAAAAGATCAGAAATAAATTTTCCAATATCACCTGCTTGGCCTGATGATGTTAAAGACTGAGCAACTTCTTTTATAGATTTGCCATACCGTGCTTGTGCTCCCACTGGATAACCGGCGTAAATATCCAATAAAGATGAACTAGCTAAGTCATGGCTCTTTAAACCTTCCCCTTCAAATTTCCCCAATTGTTCCGCCGTTATGATCTTTTTACCATCACTAAGTGAGTTATCCAACACACTATTTTTCATTCCGGCAAATCTGCCATTGCCGATGCTGGCAACCACATGGACTGGTCTCGCTCCTTTATTAGGCATATTAGGAGCAACTTCCATGAAAACCAGCATTTCTCCTTCTTTCACACGTAATAGCTGTTCAACATTCGTTATCTTTCGGGGGCTTTCGAATAAGTCATCAATTCGCCCACTGTTGCTAATTCCTTTATATTGAGCGGCTTTTTCCAACCCATCAATCAATATCTGAGCTTGTGTGTCAGTAACCACTTTTGCTTTCTGCAACACATCAGTTGCAAAGCTCCAGCAGACATCTTGACTACTACTTCCCGAAAGAATACTTGTACGTGCTGCATCTCGTACAGGATTGCTGCAACCTAGCCCTGAATAACTCACAGGCATTTTTTTATTGCTTATATCCAGATCACGCTTTGCAGTGATATACCATTGAGGTTCTGTTAAGACGGTGGCTCCTTCTATTACATCAACAGGGTGATGCCCTGGATAGGAATTAAACGTTGTTCCTGCGCTTTTCGCATTACTGAAATCTTTATATTTAATGAGTTTCCTAGTTGAAGCACCTGAATATTTGTTCGCCCATTCTGATTCTTCCAAAATAAGTGGGCCGTTCAGGTCAAGCATACCTTTATTTTCAAACTGATGTGCAGATAAATCGAATACATAATCTTTACCATTTTTCTTACCAACTACTACAAAATGGTTCATCGGAGCCGCATTCATGGCATTATCCCAAATATACATCCCTCTATATTTTATATCCGTCATACCATTATCTTGCATAAAGCGAGCTACGGGTTCCATCAATGATTCACATTGCCCTGTTGGATTTGTAATCTTTTCCCTGATTTTTGGATTAGCTTTCAGTTGGTTTAAATAGTCGGCAGCTGAAATATCTTCAGCCAAATTATGAGTAATCTTTTCTGATGTCGTACTCCTTATTGGTTCGAACTCAACTTCTGCCTTTTGCATATGCTTTGGTGCTGATTTATCCAATCGAGCTCCCCCTCTTAAACCAACATCTGAATGTCTAATCCAGAGCCCATTGTTATCTCGTTTAACGGGAATTGCATAATTAAATCTACCGGAATTGGCCGGGTTCATTATCCTCCATGTTCGGTTATCATTATCCCAACGTGCCTGCCAGAAATCTCCGTGTTGTTTAATATAATAGTTTGTCTGCATATCGATATTGGCATTACTAGTACGTAACTTATAAATGTCTTCAAACCGACCATCACTAGTTCCTGCCGTCATTAGCTCAAATCCCTGATCGGGAACTTTCCATTTATCGGGCAATTTATTATATCTATTGACGTTTGATTCCAAAAAATTAATAGCATCATTTTGTACCTGAACTCCTTTTTTTAAAGAGATTGATTTTCTGAATATCTTATTAGCACCCTTTAAAATATCTTTGGTCGGTAAAGGTACGATTAAATCAATCATACCACTTTTTAACAAACGGAGAACCTGGCGGGCATCCAAGAGCTCCATCGAAGGCAATTCTCTGATTACTGCCCTTAATAACGCTCTGCCAGAATATCTGACGCTAAGTTCAACAGTTCTAGTCGTAATTTTCGTTAATACTTGATTTGATATTGGTAACCCCAATGTCATAACAGTGATAATGACACTGATCGAATCAAAAGCGATAGAAACTACATCCCCAGCATCTGGGCTATAATCGCTGTCGGTAACCGCCTGATAAATGACATCATAAAAAGGAATTAACACTGTAGCAATAGTATGTAAAAAAGAAGCATCATCTAAAGTAATTTTGCTTTTATCCGCAATATTATCTAGACCTTCTTTTAAAAGACTATTGATGACATTGAAAACATTGTATTCTTCTGGAAATTTCCTATCATAATCATAAGTATGAGAAAATGGTTCATTTCCCTTTATCTTAATTCTATTTTCAAAAAAATTATCCCAGAATTTTTCATGGCTATAAACTAAATGATAATCTGTAAAAAAAATCGGAAAAATCGCCTGATTACGGTTTATACTATTCATTTCTCTTAATACGGGAGAGTCAGGTCGATGCACAAAATTATTATCTGGTTCTTTCAGAGCTTTCAGTAAATCGTTACTATTTATTTCCTCTTGTTTGTATTTCTTCATCTTTATTATTCCATCAATGAAAGCAATTAATAACCAATCACCAGATATTAATTCTAGAAAATTAATTTTTCCGATATGATTATCAATAGAAAAAGAAAAAGCTTTTTTGGGTGGTGTCACAATTTCTGTAGGAGTTATCCCCAGATCTAAGGAAGAAAGATGTAATTTTGTTAACATGATTGCTTCATAATTACTATATTTATCTTTATATTTATTAAATTGAGTTGTAAATTCTCTTTGGCTATCAAATTCTTTTCTCCTTTTGAAATCGAGGAAAGAGTAATATCCTTCTGGTAAAGTGGCTCCATTTTGCATTGGATTATATTGACGTTCGTCCATCAGATATTTTTTTATGATAGTGTATATTGTAATGTTATCAAATGTATTAATGTCAAACGATTTATTAATCATCATCCAATAAACTGCCGCTCTTAGCCGGGTAGTATCAAAATAATCCTCATCAGAGGATTCATCTGGGATAGTAGTTGTTATATTATTATGATCTTTTTGTTGTTGTATCAGTGAAGATATTTCATTAGCTTTTAAAATATCTAAATAATTATTTGAGGTATGATGATTTTCAATGTCATGTATAATTTTTTTATCCAGATTATTAAGATTCAACAAGGTTTCTTGAAAGCTATATTTTAATGATTCAATATATTTAAGATAATATATGGCTACGGAAATAATATATGATATTACCTCATCGTTAGTTGCAAAATTTTTTTCTCCATAATTTTCGGTTGCCTCATGGTTTATTTTGTCAATTAAATAATCTATTAAATCAGAAAAATGATCAACATTTTCATAAGAAAAGAGATTATTATTGGAAATATAATTTTCAATATTTTTTAATGTTAATTTACAAATTTCGTATGATGATTTTTCCTCACTTTCTCGATTATTAAGTTCTTCTAGCTTACTCTTGTAAATGTCAGTCTGGTTCTTAAGATAATTTGATTCATTTTCCTTATATCTTTCAAGTTCATTGATTTTCTTATTATAATTATCTTTATCCTTATCATATGTATTCTCTCCCGATAAGTAATCTGCCAAAGCTACATCAAATACGGCTCTAATTTTTGTAACATCGAATGTATTATAATACTCTTCCCATTTAATATCATTGAGGCTAGTCTTAGTAAGGGGAGAGATATTTATATTATTAGGGTTACGCTGTTCCTGAGAAATACTCTGATCACTCTGTACTTCCTGTCGATGCTCCGGTTCTTGCTCATCTAATTCAGAACCGACTTTTTGTGATATTGTTGTCAGAGAGTGAACACTATCGGGAGTAGAATGAACACTATTTCCATTATGAAGATCCCTTCTACCTTTAGTATTTCGCGTATTCTTTCCAGAGTCAAATGGTACCATCCCGTCATTTGGACTTAAATATCCAGCTGTTGCTTCCATTTGATTGGCACTATTTGCAATTCCTCCTATCAGTGATTGCAATCCAGCAAAAATACATATAACTAGCCCGGCTTCTGCTTCTTTTTGCGTGGGCATGGGAGAGTAAACTGTTGGGTTATTTGCTTCATTGATCAAGGCCATATCCTCTTCAAATTCATTACGCTCTGTTACTGGTAATTCATCCAAGCATGAATCCCAGAGAGATGGAGGAGACAACAATATTGATTTTACGTATCTTACTATCGTCAGAATTCCTAACCCAGCTGCTACCATAATAGCGATAGCAATAGGGCTATATTTAATAATTTTATTTCGTGATAAAGTAGGATTTTCTGATTTCTGTTCAGTCCTATCCTTTGATAACATGGGTGAATTTAATTCACTTCCATCATTATTTATATCTATTGAAATATGTTGAGTTGATGAACTCTTATTACCATTATTAGTAGTTGCTTTTGTGTCGTTATTAGTTTTAACTAGCTCTTCATATTCTAACATTTCTGTCTCCGAAATTATTAATATAAATAATAGAATATTTATTTATATACCCTATAGATTTCAAGATGCATCGCGACGGCAAGGGAGCGAATCCCCGGGAGCATAGCGAACTATGTGATCGGGGTGAGCGAGTGCAGCCAACAAAGAGGCAACTTGAAAGATAACGGGTATATCAATATATTCCAGTAATAAACTCACTACACATTATCTGAAAGATAATTATCCAATAAATCAAAAGAGAATTGATTCAACGAAAGAATCGCGATACATAACTCAGCAAAAGAATCTGCATTTGTTGGGGCAGCTAACTTAATCAAAGAGGCCAATTCTGTTTGCATGACAGTATAAAGATCATTCTTTTTTCCAAAATATTCAGGATGTAATCGTAAAAAATCATCTACAGTGAATTTATTCAAAGCTAAGTCAGCAACATCATCAATCAACAGCTCAAACGAACTGGCAATTAGATTTACTTCTCGCTTACTACGCCGTAAGCTTGGACCACCCTTATATAAACCCAGTAATTTTTCCCAGAAGTTATGGTTTTTCATATGTTGTTTATGTGCTCTATCCAACTCACCAGCGTCACCAGCGTTTAAAGTGCGTGGTTCAAATATTTTTGGTCTCGGCCTCCACCATTCAGGGTTTTGAGCAATTGCACCGCTATATTTCAATGGATAAGCAGTCACTTTTTTTCTTAACTTATCAGCCAGTATTTGCCCTGAAGACTGCTTACCAAATGCACCATAACAAGATTGAAATTCGATGGCACCTACCATTTTAAAGTTGATGACATCACCGGTACGTAAACTTAAGCCACGAACAACGTCAGAGAACTCTATCGCATCCATATAGTTAACAATCCCAGGAGCACCGTGGACTTTGATATGCAATTTGTTACCCTTTAATACAAAAAGTGAATCTTTACCAAGAAGTGCACTTTTCCGCATCGAGTTTACATTAACTTGCCCCGCTACTACGGTATAAGCGCCCAATTTCCCATTGGAAAACTCGCCAAATTGGCTCGAAGCGACGACGGTATCCGCATGATTAAATGACGAACCAAGATTCTCTGGATTGAATATTGCAAATTCGCCCTCCCCCAAACTGACCATAAGGTTTTTGACCGAATATTCACTCTCTTGAAACACAACCACGCTCCCTTTAGACAAGGTAGTAAGATCAGCAATATTATTGATATTTCTTTTATTAGTTAGTAGATGATTAACCGTTCTCTGTACATTGTTTGGATCCAGAAGTGCTTTTACAACATCATTAAAAGCTGATGCCTGCTCAAAGGCTAACTCACCAGATTGCTCCAAAAGATCAGAAATAAATTTTCCAATATCACCTGCTTGGCCTGATGATGTTAAAGACTGAGCAACTTCTTTTATAGGTTTGCCATACCGTGCTTGTGCTCCCACTGGATAACCGGCGTAAATATCCAACAAAGGTGGACTAGCTGAGCCATAGCGCCTTAGACCTTCCCCTTCAAATTGCCCCAATTGTTCCGCCGTTATGATCTTCTTACCATCACCAAGTGAGTTATTCAACGCACTATTTTTCATTCCGGCAAATCTGCCATTGCCGATGCTGGCAACCACATGGACGGGTCTCGCTCCTTTATTAGGCATATTAGGATCAACTTCCATGAAAACCAGCATTTCTCCTTCTTTCACACGTAATAACTGTTCAATATTCGTTATCTTTCGAGGGCCTTCGAATAAGTCATCAATTCGCCCACTGTTGCTAATTCCTTTATATTGAGCGGCTTTTTTCAACCCATCAATCAATATCTGAGCTTGTGTGTCAGTAACCACTTTTGCTTTCTGCAACACATCAGTTGCAAAGCTCCAGCAGACATCTTGACTACTTCCCGAAAGCATACTTGTACGTGCTGCATCTCGCACAGGGTTACTATGACCTAGCCCTGAATAATTCACAGGCATTTTAACCATATCCTGGCTTTTTCCTATATAAACTCCAGTTTTTTCAATAACCGCTTTATTTTGTACTTGGGATCCTTTTTTTAAAAAACTTGATTTTTTAAGGCCCTTATAAGTACCATAAGTACCTCGAAAAATATCTCTGATAGGAAAAGGTTCGATTAAATCAATAATACCACTGGCTAATAGACGGGAAACCTGACCAGCATTCAGGAGCTTCATCGAGGGCAATTCTCTGATTACTGCCCTTAACAACGCTCTGCCAGAATATTTGAGGCTAAGTTCAGCAGTTTTAGTCGTAATTTTCGGTAATACTTGACTTGATATTGATAAACCCAATGTCATAACAGTGATAATGACACTTATCGAATCAAAAACGATAGAAACTACATCATTAGTATCTAAACTATGATGGCTATCAGTAACTTCTTCATAAATGACACCATAAAAAGGAATTACCATTGTAGCAACAGTATGTAAGAAGGATGCATCATCCAATATAATTTTACTGTTATCCGAAATATTATCCAAACCTTCTTTTAAAAGATTTTCAATTATATCAAAAGTATTAAATTTTTCTGGAAATTCTCTATCAGGCTTATCAATATAAAAGATTGGTTCTGTTATATTAATTTTATTTTCATAAAAATCATGCCAAAATTGTTGATAATTCTTATTTGAAGAAGAACCATCTGAATCCTTTATATTACCCAAACGTCCACC
The DNA here is from genome assembly GCF_042879355.1 of Photorhabdus sp. RM71S. NCBI lineage: Bacteria > Pseudomonadati > Pseudomonadota > Gammaproteobacteria > Enterobacterales > Morganellaceae > Photorhabdus > Photorhabdus sp. RM71S. Next base: position 131,186 of record NZ_JBHFKV010000001.1, read on the forward strand.
TGGGAAAATCTTTTTATTTGTCATAACATTACGAGCAACTTCACGAGCATAAATCAATTCAGAATTAAATCCTGTATTTGGGTTTACCAAGGCTTTCAAGAAATTATTATTATTTATTTCCTCCTGTGTATATTTCTTCATCTTTATCCCACCATCAATGAAAGAAATTAATAACCAATTACCAGATGCTAATTCTAACATATTAACTTTTCCTATATGACTAGTTATGGAAAAAGAAAAAACCCTTTTCGGTGATGTCACAATTTCCATAGCAGTCACGCCAAGATCCAAAGAAGAAAGGTGTTGTTTAGTTAATATGTTTGCTTCATAATTGCTGTATTTATCTTTATACTTATTAAATTGAGTTGTGAATTCTTTTTGAGTATCAAAATCCCTTCTTCTTTCAAAATCATAGAAAGAATAATATCCTTCTGGTAGGGTAGATATTTTCATCATTGGATTATATTGACGTTGATCCGTCAGATATTTTTTTAGGACAGTATATACTGAAATATCCTTCAACATATTAATGTTAAAATATTTATTGATCATCATCCAATAAACAATTGCATTCAACAGTGTAACTTCAAGATAATTTTCTTCAGATAATTCATCGGAGATAGTCACTGTTATATTCTGATAGTCTTTTTGTTGCTGTATAAATGAAGATATTTCATTAGTTTTTAAAATATCTAAATAATCATTTGAAATACGATGTTCTTCAATTTTATTTATAATTTCTTCGTTTATTTTATCAACATTCAACAAAACTCTCTGATAACTATTTGTTAGTAATTCAAAATATCTACAGTAATGTATTATTCCATAAATAAGATCTAATTTAGTTTCATTATCAATTAAAAAATCCGTTTCTCCATCATTGATATTGGTCGTCACCCCATTAATTTCATCAATTAAAGAATTTATTATATCAGGTATATATTCAACATTTCCATTAGAGTCATTACTTCTTATATAAATCGGATAATCAATCTTTGAAATTATTGATTTATAGTTTTTATACGATGATTTTTCATCTTTCATAAAGATATTAAGTTTTTCTAGTTTATTATTAATTTTTTTAATCATATCATCCAATTTTTTTAATTTATTTTCCTGAACCAGAATATCTGGATTAGGTTCAATGTTTTTATCTATTTTTTTCTTCTCTCTTTCGAGTTCATTTATTCTCTTATAAAGATCATTTTTCTCCTTATCATAAATATCATTTTCCGACAAATAATCCTCCAAAGCCACATCAAATACATCTCTACTTTTTGGATCATCAAATGTCTTATAATAATTTTCCCATTGAGTTTCATTGAGATTAAAATTAATATTATAAAGGAAAGAGGTATTTATATTATCAAGGTTATTCTGCTCCTGGAAACTACTCTGATCACTCTGTACTTCCTGTCGATGCTCCGGTTCTTGCTCATCTAATTCAGAACCGACTTTTTGTGATATTGTTGTCAGAGAGTGAACACTATCGGGAGTAGAATGAACACTATTTCCATTATGAAGATCCCTTCTACCTTTAGTATTTCGCGTATTCTTTCCAGAGTCAAATAGTACCATCCCGTCATTTGGACTTAAATATCCAGCTGTTGCTTCCATTTGATTGGCGCTATTTGCAATTCCTCCTGTCAGTGATGGCAATCCAGCAAAAATATACATACCTAGCTCGGCTTCTGCTTCTTTTCGCGTGGACACGGGAGGGTAAACTGTTGGGTTATTTGCTTCATTGATCAAGGTCATATCCTCTTTAAATTCATTACGCTCTGTTACTGGTAATTCATCCAAGCATGAATCCCAGAGAGATGGAGGAGACAACAATATTGATTTTACGTATCTTACTATCCCTAACCCAACTGCTACTATAATAGCGGTAGCGCTAACCTTAATAACTTTATTTCGTGATGAAGTAAGATTTTCTGATTTTTTTTCGGTCTCATCTTTTGATAACATGGGCATATTTAATTCAATTTCATCATTATTTATATCTATTGAAATATGTTGAGTTGATGAACTCTTATTACCATTATTAGTAGTTGCTTTTGTGTCGTTATTAGTTTTAACTAGCTCTTCATGTTCGAACATTTCTGTCTCCGAAATTATTAATATAAATAATAGAATATTTACATTAATGAAAAATTCATTATAAATCTTTAGAATATTGATAATGACTGTTAGTATAAAGCCATTATCAAATAACGCCTGAGATAGCTCTCTTTATACACCATTATAAATATTTATTGGAGTTTGACTTATTGATTCAATTTCCTTCCCATAAATATAAATGTTGGAATTTTTAAACTCTATATTGGTGATTTCCATTTTTGTCCCAGGAAGTAGTTCATTATTTTTTTCGCTTTTTTTAATTTCACTATTTCCTGGTTTATTTAACTCAAGAGGTGAAGTTATATTGCTATTCTCTAATTTTTTAGGCGTCATTAACTGACTCGTCGATTTTTTACCTTGACTGCTGTTTTCAAACATTTTTTTGAGGTCGTTAACATTTACCATGGTATTATCACCTATTCATTTTTGACAATGAGTATGTTAGTAAAATATAAAAAAGATATTTATATTTACTTTTGATCCACAGAAGCAAACGTCTGCTTAACCGCGGTTATATTATCTTTTTGAATACCTTCAAGTTGTACAGGTGCTGTCACTGAATACAATAAAGAAAGGCGTGGGTGATTGCCTAGAGCCTGCCAAAAGTTACCTAAGCTGTTTAGATTTTCCTGCGGTGGGATCACTTTAGTGTATGCCCCAGGAATTTCAGGTAATTGACGGTTGTTAATCAATGCCTTCAAAACATATGTCATTACTTGTGCTGCCTGATTATCAGGCTTACTGTCAGGATTGGAACCTCCACCTGGCTTACTCGAATGCCAGTAAGTAATTAAATAGTTATAATTAATATTGACCCATCCCGGTAATAATAAATTATTCGTGTGGTTATAACGTCTTGGTTCGGCAGAACGTAATTGTAGATCCTCGTGTATATCATAGAGAAATACACTTACTGTAGGCTCCGACGGGATTGAATTTGTTTCTGGCAAATCAAAACGAATATCAATAGTCTGACCAGAAGCATTTAAATACTGATATAAAATATCATTTAATGCTTTATTAACTTCTACGATAGCATTGCTTGGATCAATTATACTTGTCATATCAACTCCAATTTTATTCAATGTTTAAAAAACCAATCGACCCGTTTTATTTAATTCGAGGATCACTGCCCGCTCTATATGTTTATTCTCAATTTGTTCACTATTATCATTTGCTGCTAACATTGATGATAATAAAGCAATATTTCTGATATTAGCACCGGTCAGGTCAGCCCGTTTAGCCAAATGCTTAAAATCAAGTTTATCCGATAAGTTAAGTTGCTCAGGCCAAATTGTTTGCCACATTTTTTCACGTAATCCTTCATCGGGATAAGTAAAACGGGTAATAAAGGTAAAGCGGCGGTTAAATGCACTGTCCAGATGGCTGCGATTATTGGTGGCTAAAATCACCAGTCCAGGGTAATTTTCTAGTCGTTGTAATAGGTAAGAAACTTCAATATTGGCATGTCTGTCTTGTGCATCTTTGGTTTCACTGCGTTTGCCAAACAGGGCATCCGCCTCATCGAAAAACAGCACCCCAGCATCCGCTTCGGCCAGATCGAAAATGCGGGAGATATTTTTTTCGGTTTCACCAATGTATTTATTAACCACCGTAGAAAGATCGACTTTAATCAAATCAACACCCAAATGCCCGGCAATCACTTCTGCGGCCATCGTTTTGCCAGTACCTGATTCACCGTAAAATAATGCACTAATCCCCGTACCGTAACTTATTTTTTCCTGAAAACCAACACCCAGAATCTGGTCACGATAATGAATGGCCGCGATGATTTCTTTTAACTGTTGAGCTAATGCATCTGAAACCACTAAATCATCAAAACTGCGCTTTGGGGCTATGCGTTGAGCCAGTTTGCCGAAATTCTGTTGAGCGCGGAAACTTAATGCCTTACGTAGATCGGCTTCTTCTAATTGGCCTTCCGGTTGTCGGAGCATTTGGTATTGAGTGGCTTCTTTGATAATTAACGGCAACGTTTCCGCTGTAAATGAAAAACGCTGACACAATTGAACGATATCCACTGCTCCAATGATATTATCCGGTAAATTTGCTTCCAGCATAGCTTTCTTATCTGCCAGAGTCATCACTGGCATATTCATTTGCACTATTGGCAGATGTTCAATCCACACTAAGGAGTCCTCCGACTCTGCCAGGCAAATGACTTTTAGTTTTGGCTGATTTAATAAGATGGATAATTCGCTGAACCCTATTTTCTCTCCCTCTGCCAGCAAAGAAAAATTGCGAATTAATAAGCAAGCATCGTGTAACCGGGTTTCCCGTATTGCGTCTACTAACAAGCTGGATATTACCGTGGTATTACCTTTATCTGGCAGACGAGCTAAATCTAGGGTTAAAGTGTTTATGCCATGAAACGCCATAATATTAGTCACCGCTAATTCTCTGGCGCTGGCTTCTTTTCCTCTGAGTACCACCAATGGATACACCTCATCCGCTTCATTCAATAATAACTTTTCAAGTGAATGACAAAGAGTTTGTGGATACCAGGTGTATGAGGTAGGAAAATGCCAATAAGCACACGTTATCAAAGGAGGTAAAATAACTCGCTGGCCCGATAAAAAATGCCAGACGGCGCTGTGAGTTAAAAATTGTGTTTGAAGCCAAATAGGTTCCTCGTGATTATTGAGCCGTAACAGACGATAACTAATTAACGGTGTTTGTGGTAAAAAGCTATTTTGCAGTAATTGCCAATCACTTTGGCGTTGGCTAAATAATTCAATCGCTAAAGTAAAACCAGGCCACTGTTTTTTACTGTTACCATTTAGGGCAGCAAACAGCGTATGATAACGACTGTCGAAATGTGGCAATAAACCTAACAATAAAACGTCCCGTTCAAATTCAGTGAGTTCAAAACGTTCGACCAACAGTGACAATGCATCAAAAGAAAGACCTTCATCTGTTTCAGGAAGGCTAACAATATCCCCCGTTTTAGGCAACCAATGAGGAATACCCTTTGGTGATGCCAAATGTTGTTCTATTTCATCTTCGCTCAGTAAAAAACTCTCTGGCAATGAATCGTATCTATCTCTCTTTTGGTAATAGTAGTGTTGCAACAACAAATCAATACGTTCCAGATGGGGATAAATCCAATGTAGTCCGGTTGCCATATATTGTTGTGCACCGTGGTTATTTGTTAGTAAGTAGTCCATATAAACCTTTTAAATGTTTTGCCAGTCAATGAATAAAGGACACTCCAACCAAGGAAGTTTGGCAATATTTAATGGCCACGGCCAATCGGCTAATAACACATCAAATGGTTGATGCTGTATTGTGATTTTGATTTCCTGTTCACTTATCAGCAATTCGCCTGGGCGTTGTAAAAACAACTGACGAACATCGTTGCAGCTTAATTTTTTCCAGGTGGGAAGTTGGACGATAATGGAATCTAGCCATTGTTCTGCTATCAACTGTTTCTCTAGCTCAAGACAGACTGATTCAGTAGTTTCATTGGACATTAATCCACATAGAACGCTATTTAGGACCTTTCGTTCTTCTGGTACTTCTTCAGTTCCCCAAATCAGGTAATCAAGGAAATCAACGGCATCAAACTGGGCCTGACGATGGATAAATTTCTGCGTTTCAAGCAGACCAAGCTGATTAAACAATTGGGGTAACATTGGCCATAGAACCAATATTCCAGCATTATTCACTTGATGTGGAAGAGTTTGTTCAGGTAATAGAATTGGTTTAGATGTCATAATTGATTTTTGACTGGATTTATTTTTATCCTCGCGGTTTGAAACAAAGCGTTCCGATAGATATTGGTATTCTTCAACTGATAGATGTTTTTTACATAGTTGTGAGACAGGAGCCAATTGCCATAACGGCGCTAACCAAGCTGTACCTGCGCTGCTGGATAATGCAGGATGTTGAAACAGCTGGAGGATATTTTGTGTTTTGACTTCTCCTTGTTGAATGGCTGTCGCGATTAATGAAAGTTGATGCTGATTTAATTGTGGTAAATTTTGCTTATGCTCTGTTACTAATGCCTGCAATATCTCCGTGAATGTTGAATCAACAGAAATCATTTGCTGTAAAGGGTGTTCACTGAGACGCGGGTTTTTATAGTTAAAGCGATTGAGTAAGTTCTTGTACTCCCAAATAGAGAGGTGTTTTTCACATAGTTGTGAAATGGGTTTTGTTTGCCAAAGCTGTTCTAACCATTCATCTAGTGAGGAATTGTGAACTTCAGCTTGGCGGAATAGCTCAATAACAACTACGATGTTAAGTGCTCCATTATTTAGCCCAGTCGTGATACGTGATATGACTTGCGTATCGGGTTTGGGTATATCTTGTGTGTTATGCCGCTGTATATATCCCAGCGCATTGAGTATTAATTGTTCGGAGGAAACATATTCCTCCTGATACAGTGATATATTTACTTTCCCGGATAGTCTGAAGCTAATGGTATTTAATAAATCAGGTTGTCTAATAGCTAAAAGCCGTTGTAAGCTCTGTTCAGATAAACAACTTTTTGCCAATAATAATACCCATTTGTTCTCTATCCATGTTAATTGATCAATGAATTTCTTAATATTGGCATCAGTGATTTTATTGTTCGTTATTGCCTCCATCGGATTTGATAAGGAATCTTTTCGGTGTAAATAGTGAATAAACCCCTCAATATCAATTAAACAATCATTACCTGATAGTTGAAGTTTATGATTAAGTTTTCGTGGTGTTGATTCCTTCAGGTGTATTCCATCCTCATTATTATATAGTTGATATTTACTTAGTGCTTGTTTGAGCGCATAATTAAGCCGCACAGGAAAGAGTAAATTAAAGTCGTGAAAGCTTATTTCTCCAAGGTTTAGTGTTAATGTTTCTAAGTATATATCTTGATTAAGAGTATATTCATTAAAAAATGAATTGAGTAAGTTATTTACATCATACTGATTAAGCAAGGAACCATACAATACTTTTCTAGCTGCCTGTGGGTTATTAGCTTCAATAGTAATGATAATCCGATTTAACAACCTTGGCGAAAAAGCCATATTAACATTCTCTTTTTAATTAATAATTAACATGTTATTTAAATCTGCCAATGTGGAATAGAATTAAAGCTTCATAATAAAAGCTAATAAATAGTACGGTGGAATAACATCAACATGATGAGAATGTCCGGGAGATTCTGCGCTTGCATTATGTTTATGTCCTTTATTTTCTCCTGCGTTTGATGTTTGTGCTTGATAAGCCCCAGTACTACTCCACTGAGTAGCCTCTAAAGGAGTATTTTCAGCATTATTCAGTGAATTATATTTATTGCGTTCCAATTGTATCTTAGATGAGCCATAATTAAACCCTGTACTGTCTGTCGAGAAAGTTATGCCAGATAAATGGCAGTGGCTTGGTATTTGTTCTTCTGTTAATTCTGTCTCTTCTACAGTGACAGTGACAGAAACTCCGGTTAGTTCGGTTTTTTGTAAGAAACTTTTTTTATTTTCGCTACCACTGGCTCTATTATCACTTTGCCCTGTTTCAGAAATGGTTTCACCACACATCACAAAACGACTTCTTAAATCTGGGGTTTCTTGACTACCATCACAGAAAGCCCAACCAGTAGGTGCTACCTGCCCTGAAAACATCACAATCACTCCTCTGGGAAGTATGCTACTGGGATTAATACTAATACCGCTTGAATTAACAGTGATACCATTACCGGCTTTAACTGCAACACCATCTGAATCAACCAAAATACCGTTACCCGCTTTGATCTGGATCTTCTTGCCCGTCTCAAAAGTATCTCCACCATCTTCAGATTCTAAACCAGTACCTAATTTCCCATCTTGATCAGGATTTTGCCCCAAAGCATCACGCCCTACCGTAGCAATATCAATTAAATCAGAGAAATCTTTTTCCAGCGGAATCGACCGCGCTTTAAATTTATTTTTCAATTCATCAGTTTTTTGTCCCGTGTAGCTAATTGCACTTTGATCAGCTATAGATACCTTTTTTTCTTTATCTGACATAAATAACTCCACTCATTAATCATTGACAATAGCGAACCATAAGAAAATGTCAGTAAACATTACTGATATTATTCTCTGTATATTTTAATTTCAAATAACACCACGTTATAAATAGAAAAATAATATTGCTATTTATCCCCCTTAATTCTTTGGTATAAAGAATAATTCATTATCCGTAATAACTTGTTCACGCCACTCCGTCCCAGATTGTCCTACTACATCTGTACGCTGCTGCTCTGTAGCAATACGCATATATCCGATGCCATTCAGTACACCCAGTGTTGTCCCCAAGGTCAATTGCCTCAACAACTGATAAGAGTGATCACCTAATGGCATATGATAAGAGTGATCACCCAATGGCATACCATTATTTTGCCATTCCTGATAGGTTCTGCCGAAGGTGGTAAACGCCGTATTATCTAACCAATGGATTAATGCTGAGATATGGCATGGGATCTCCTCTGAAATACATTGCTTAATCCAATTTTCGGTCATGACTTGATCATCAATATTATTTAAAAGAGTTTGTGGAAATACCAGACTGATCATAAAAGAAAAACGGTCTTTCATCGGCTTACTACTATCAACATCAATATACCAACGGTAGTTCTTATCGCTATCAGGCAGTATGTCACTGCCCTTTGCTTTAATCACGAAACTACCATTAATCCGATTCGTCTTTACCACCTCAGCATGAATAATCTTGTCATCAATATCGTGCAATGAAATTGTATCATCCACTTGTAACATTACCGGATAAGGTGCATCCAGCGTTGCTTTGATACGCTTTTCTCCCATATTAAGGTGAGTATCCGAATCATAATGTAACGGATACCACATATCCTGTAGCCAAATATCGCTATTTTTCCAACGTAATTTTTTATCATCATGCGCCTCAACCAAACGTGCCACATTATGGTTCAGCTGGGCATTATCCTGCAAACTACAGAATAATAATGTGCCCGTAGACTCCACCTTTATCTCTTTCACCATCACTGTCGGTAACGTGTAATCCTGCCCCACACCATCATCGCTTTTAATAATCAAATCAATCATTAACCCGACATGCAGTGGATGTCCATCTTCCACTTTCACTGTTAGTTGAAAATTCTGCTGATCATTGTCAGCAGCCATTGGTACCTGCTCCTCCTCATATTGAGGATCCGGCAATGCTGGCAGCAATGCCCGATGTTCAACCAGATAAAATGGCAAATTATCCATTGCGGGTTTCTCAGTAAACAAGGCTTTCCCTATACCCAAGCGGGCAGCAATCCGTTTTTGTAATGCCGAAACACTCTGAATTTGAATACTAGCTCGATGATACCCAAGTACTGCATGCTGATTGAGGTAACTGCGCTGTACAGTGAGAAAATCTTCCTTATCAATGGGAAGCGTGCGCGGAGAGCGCTGACTACCAAAATAGCCCAGTAAGTCATTAATAATCGCTAGCTCTTTATCACTATCTTCCTGATATTCACTTAAATATTTATTCAAGTTATCACGATATTGAGCGTGTACTTTATTGACTATGCTATCGTCATCAGCAAATGGCCACTGCCCCCCCCATACTGGGGTCGATTGAGTGCGGTTAAATGCCAATAAGTCCGGCAGCAAGGCCAATTGCTGGCAACCATTCGCCAGCACCTGTTCAAACGGCAGCATAAATTGATGCAACTGTATTTGTGACGCTAAGGAAGCTGGCTCCTGCAAACCATAACATGGCGGCATCCGGCCACCGAGACTATGGTATTTCGCTGGCTGGCGATAGCGACCATAGGGCATAACTACATCATCCTCATCAATCAGCGCTGGTGTTACCACATATCTTTTTATCGCATCAGCAGCAGCCGTACACTGCTGCCCTCGCTTCACCAATTTAACACTCGCTGTTGACGACTCATCAGATAAGATCTTAAAGGGGTCATCTCCCCATAACTGAGGATAACGACCAACATTCGATGACCACATCCAGGTACCAGCAGTTCTCCCTTGCAATTGCAATCCCTGAATACTTTTCACGCCATCAATAGATAACCAAAGACTGGCCAGCGGGCTGATATCAACCGAAATACGTTCTCTATAATTATAGGGTGGTGGTAATTTCGTGATCCAACCATGCTGGAGCTTTGGCCCTTGATAAACCGCATCACTGCTAGCCCCCTGCGCCAACAAATCAGCGGCGGTTGTTCGCCTGGCCTGTGGGCTAATAAAAGCTTCTGCGGTCATGTATATTTCAGCTAGCACCCGTGCATAGTCGGTGCAATCATCCTCTAGCTCTATCGTGCTTTCAATATTCAAAGGTTGAGCTATTACCCAAGTGACCTCTCGCACCCGCTCACACAGATTGCGATGCTTATCCAGAAAATTATCTAGCGCTTCCTGTGCCTGACTTTGATCGACATCACTCATTAATTCGAGATAAATGTGGTAATTCCCTTTCAATATTAAAAATGTTAACTCCGCATTGGCCTCCTCCTTGGGTTTACTAAAGGTAAAAATACGTTTACCTGGACTGGCATCAAACCAGTATTTGTACTGTTCGTCCTTCTCATCTTCTAGTGCCAATTGCACATTGCGAAAATAGAACTTCCCCGGATTGCCATTATCGTGCAAATCCAGTACGGCACGCCGATAGTCATCCATCGTAACCGGACCGCAGGTTAACGCCTGTTGGGGACCAAATGCAGCGGGAAATATCCCTTCTTTTTGATCTTTCAGCTTCGGTGTCAGCAAATCTTTCAATGGCAAACAATGCCGATAAGCCAAATCAGAGGTGCCATAACAGAAATCCTGTAATAATGTCACACCCGGATCATGCTCTGCTGTGTCAGTCCAGATCTGTCCCGCATAGATGTCGATGGCCTCCATTCCCTGTTCCAGCAAGGTATCGAAATGGATGCTATCACGTACTTGCGAAAATAATGTGTTGTTATCGCTCATAATTATCCTACTGTTAACTCGCGTTCGGCCAAGTCAAAATCAATACCTGAGTATCGCTGCTGACCACTGATTCGCATTTCTCATCAAGTGTCAAGCTCACCACCCGTTCGACGAAAGGCAACTGTTGAATAAACGCCACCATAGCGTAATAATCCAACTCAGTGCCAACGGCGGCACTACTCTGCCCATCCCATGCCCACGGCATATACTGTCGTTCCAGTCGCTGTTTCAGCTGGCGATTACCATAATCTGTATTTGTTCCCTGAATAAACGTCACTTCGTATTGCACCGGTACAGAACGATAATCAGGATTGACCACGCTGATTTTTACCCAAGGGCTACTCAATGCTTGCAGATAATTCTGCATAGCAACTAAACGCGACGGGGCAAATTTAGGCTTCAACAGGTCATTATTGTCCTGTTCACCATTGGCAGGTATAACAATAAGTTGTTGTGTAGTGCGCGCTGGCACGCCGGACAATTGCTCAGATAGCGGAATATGTACGTTACCGATCTCCGGGTAACCCTCACTTAATAATGCCACCATATCGGACCAGGTTAGCGCCCGGCCCCGATGGGATAATCTCTGAGCCACTCGTGGTAAAAATGCCGACTCAGATTCAGCCATACGCCCACCCTGTGATGGCCAGGGCTGTTCCACCTGTGCCAACCCTTTAAGCCGTTGTACCGGTTGGTTCACTGTCCCCGCTGGCAACGGCTGGTGGAAATGAGTGTCATCTAACGACTCACCGTTAACCAAAGTGGCCGTCACTGCGTTGGTTCGCAACCCTTGCAAACGGGGATAGACAGATATTGATGGATCTGATTTGTTATTTGACGTTTTTACTACTGCACGGAGCCAATAACGCCCCGCTGGCATTTGTGCACCTTGAGCAGCATCCTCCGGCAGTGGCGCAGACCACAAGCCAGAAGCGAACAAACTCTCTGTATTGTCGTTTACGGTTGCATCCAGAGGGTGCCAGCTATTTTCCTGATTAAGATACTGCCAGTTTATTTCCTGTGGCTGCGGGCTTTTCAGTTGCCAATGTAACGTTAACTCTTGCCCTGGCTCGATATCGCTGAACCCCAGATACAACTGAGGAGGATCATCAGCTGCCATTGCACTAACCTGCTGTTCAGTACCATAACCAAACGGCGTTAACACATATTGCTCTTTGATCTTAGTGTCTGTTCCGCTGTAACTCACAACCAATGATTTAATCTGCGGGGTGTAAGGTGGATTTAGACCCGTTTTTCCCTGGGATAGTAGGGTCAGATATTCTTGATGTAAAAAATCATGACCATTTAACTCTAACCGGAAACAGTCTTGCCAATCTAGGGGATCGACACTGTTAATCGGCTGCCCCGTCAGATTCTTCACTGATAACTTGATGTCCTGCGCTGTCGGAACGACATCGCTTTGACTTCCAGAGACAAATAAACTGCTGGATTGTTCTAAAATATGAAGTGATGCCACCTTGAAAATATCATTATTACCAATCTGGCTATCATAGCCTGCATACCATTTATCAAACGACATCTCAGGCAAATTCAACCATTCCGGCTTCAAAGTAATGGTCAATGTCTGTGGTTTATTGCACCAGTCGGCGGCTATCAGATTAAAACCATTCCCCATAACAGGGCTATAGCCGAATGGATAGCTGCTGCCGGTCACTTTATCTACTCCATCATCCGTGCGGTACATCACCTGCGTGAAATCAGTCACTTCAACACAAAGTTCTGCCACTTTAGGTACCGGCAACCCGTCATGACGACTTAATTTCAGTAACGGTACCGCCGAGGTAAAACCATCCAATCCAACAGGCGGCGTCATTGCTCCCGCCGTAGCAGGCAGGGTGAAGGTAAGCAACTTGTCTTTTATTTCAGTTACTTCAGTAACACTAAGTACCAGCCACTGCCCACCACTACTGACATGACCTTGAATCTTCTCAGGCGTTGCCGTGTTGTCCTCCAGCATCACCGTAATCGTCCGCTCACCACCGGACATGGCTAACAACTCAGAGCCAATGACACGTCCAGTGACTACCTCTTGATCTTCGGTCGCTGAGAGATTAAATAACCGCACACCTGCAACCGGCCAGTCGATTTTATTACTCTGGTCAAAAAGCACACGTGATACCCATGAAGATTTGCCCGGCTGACACCAACGCAAATCGTTCCACTGTCCTTGATTCGCCAGTAAAGCCTTATCCAATGCATACTGGACAGGGTTGCCTTGGCTGTCCTGCCCCCCCTCCATCAACATACCCGCCGGTAGTAATAATTCTCGGGTACCTTTCTCCAACTGACAGGACAACGCCACCCTATCAGGAACCATTTCCCGCGGTTTCAAACCTAATAAGCCACAGTAATAAAGTTGGCGATGCATGGCAGGCAAGCGATTCAATAATGTCTTTGGCGTTTCCAGCAATCGATAAAACGCCAGTAGCAGCGCCTGCTGTGGGCGCAATGAACCATCAGCCAGATTAGGTTGCTGGTAAAGTGCTGCTAATTGTTCAACATTAACGGGTGACAGGAAAATCCTGTCCCAGAACTTGTCTGATCCATCAAATGGGATCAATTTACTATAACCCTGAAGAAATTTCAGTAGGTCTTCGATAGTCCGATCATCCAACGTAAAACGATTATCTGATGGCATATCAAAAGCACTATCACTTAAGGTTCTTAAATCAAACATGATGAATTCCCTTATCCTGCAACGGCAAAAAATTGACTGGGAATAATCCGCCCTTTTCCCATACTAGGTGCAGATATGTCTGGTGTCGGTGCTGGACCGATAGTTTGTGCAGGCTGGAGCGGGGTAAAGCGTGCGATAAATTGCTGCCCTTTCACAATCAATGGCGCACCACTGCTACATCGGGGTGTTTGCTGGCTACTCTCCAGCGCGACAATGGTCAGCATACCGGTTCCTGGGGTATAACCGGGGATCTGATATGTCGCCGAAACTTGAACTTTTGTCTCGTCACCGAGGATGCACACTTTCTTTTGATTAATGGTCAACTGACCGCTGCCGTGGATGATTGCCGGACCGGTTGGTATGACTTGCCGATTACCGAACATCGGCTCAAATTGCAGTTGATCGCCCTCAACAATAATAACATCACTCATACCACCCCCACGCCCCGACCATCACCGATATCTAACTGCCCTTTCAACTGCTGAACGATATCGCTACCGCGCAGCCGGTAAGTCACCTGGATCTGTAATAAATTGGGATTTTCCCGCGGTTGTACCACTTGTACGTTGTCAACTACCGCCCGTGGTTCATAGTGCAACATTGCGTCATGAATAGTCGTTTTCACCTGCGCCAGTAATTCTTCGCGGATGTTGGTAAACATATAGCTCTGTAAATCGCAGCCATAGTCCGAGCGCATAATGCGCTCCCCCGGCTGGGTACTGAATAGGATGCGCAAGCTCTGATGCACATCTTCCTGGCCTTCAGTCATTTGCACTCCGTCACACAGAGTAAAACAGGGAGGAAACGCCCAGCCACGGCCATAGACCCTCGTGAGATTATTCTTCGTAAGATTGTTATTCATCTTCACCTCTGATAACCGATTGTCAGCGGATTTGGGATCACCCGTTAATGGGTTAAATCGACTTTAGCGCCTTTGATTTGTACTCCACTATTACCTGACACCCTGACTTGTTGCTTCGATTCCAGCGTCAGATTTTGCGCTGAGAGCGCCACATCCTGTTCGCTGTTAAGCTGTATACCTTGATGCAACGTCAGGTTATCTTTGCCCACTTGCAGCGTGGCGCTACCTTGTTGATTTTCAAACACCAACTGCTGCTTGTTATCGCCCCGGCCTAATACAATCCCCTTTTGACTGTTTTCCTCACTTGGCAGGAAAGGTGGCGGGTTCTTCGGATTATGCATGGCACCGAGGATGACTGGATAACACGGATCATCAGCAAAAAAAGCCACCACCACTTCATCCCCTTCTTCAGGATAGAAACACAATCCGCTCTCTTTACTGGCATAAGGTGTGGAAAAACGCGCCCACAGCGGCTTGTCATCCTGCATTAATTCGGGCACTTTGACCCGTAACCGGTTAAGTCTGGCTGGATCATCTTGATAGCTCGCTACCACACCCGTTAGCACACCCGTAACCCGGGGAACTAAATCCGCATCCACATCCTGTAATAATGGTTGACCAATCAATAAGGTGGTGCGCCAGAGTCCCTTACTCATGTGATGCTGTACTCCAGTAATTAACGCGGAGCCGTCAAAATAATCCCCAAAACCCGACAGCGTTAATGTTTGGCCCAGTTGATATTCGGTATTGCCTTCCACGATAAAACGGCCTTGAATACCTGCTGCCTGCTGTGCCAACCAGCGTCCATCTACTAGAGCAAGTTGCTCTTCCGCAGTTAATGGCTGACTATTCGCCAAAAGCCAGGTGCTACCACTTAATGTCGCTAATTTCTTCGAATCGAACGCCTGACTCCCCAGCGGTATTAAAGTCGGCGTCGTAGGGCGTGACATCGCTTGCTCCTGCACATCCCAGGCAGATACGGTCAATTGCTTCGGTTGTTCCTGGCAGGTAAATCGCCACTCGGCTTCTTCAATACCCACCCCCGGTTTGCCATTGTTAGCAAGGATGTGGTCGGCATTTCCTGACAATGTCGGTTTTATGACACTGATACCATCCAATTCAGGGATCAACCAAACACCGTTAGCGCGTAAACGGGCAGTGATAAATTGCCAGTCAGAACAAGCAAATTGCACCATTTGCGGATGAGTGACATTCATCCCTGTCAGCTTGTTAACCTTGATGTTTTGCGCTGCACACAATTCACGCAACACATCCCCCTCCTTCTCATCCATAAAAACCTGGCTACGTAACGAGGCGGTCAACCGTCTCAGTGGATGTACCACCGTCAGCGTTAATTCTGAGCGACCTTTTTGTAAGCGCAGTGATTGATGCATGACAATACCGCTAAACAAAGTTTGCCCAGACTGAGTACCTATACGCAATGCGCTGCCTGGCGTACAAAGCAAAACTTCCTTTTCTGTTTCAGCATCAAGCCGTGCAAGCGCATTATTCTCAGCACTCAGCACCAGTTTAGCGCCTGGGATCTGATTCACTTCAGCCTGGATTTCTATCAACAAGGGTGCCAATACGGATAACTGTTTCCCCCCTGCCCACAACATCAGCTTTAACGACGATATATTGAGATTAGCCGGGCTCATGATGCACCTCCTTGGTTTACCACTAATGTTTCCCCAGGCTGGATATCATCTAAGTTATTAAGGTCATTAGTTATGGCCAAATTCAGGTAATCTACCTCAGTTGAAGAGGCAATCAACGCCAACGGGCTGACATCAGGCACACTGACTACATTCATATTCGCCATACCTGGATTGAACGATGCCTGCCACATTTCCAGGCTCTCGTCAGCCGTTAACGATAATGTTGCTGTGGCTCGCAAAGGGGTTGCATCACGATCAAATAAGGTATAACTCACAACGAGATTAGCCATACGCCCCGCAAAATAGCCATTACCATTCCAGCTCATTTTGCCCCATTTGATCTGCAAAAACCGGGGTTCATTATTACTGTTATCCACTTCGCAACACAAACTGCGTAAGTGAGCCAGTTGGTTATCCAATGAAGCGGTATTGTCCGGTAAGTGAGCATCAAACAGCAGTTCTAAACTTAATCCACCCGGACGCGCTTTTCGGTATTTACTGACTCCTTTATCACAATTAATAAAATAATATTCTGTAAAATCAGTACGATAATCTAGCTGGATGCTGGCAGGGTTATACATTGCCCTGATTTCGCCCTTCTTTCTTTTCATCTCCCGGTCACTAAATGCCGTGATAGTCAGTTTTGCCAGCCCGATATCTAAAAGCCCCATTAGCGCCTCCCCTGTTCATCACGAAGTCTTTCCAGTACCGCCCGGGTAATTTCATCAATCAACCGAGCCTGCTCCCGATATTCCAATTGAGATAAGGTCGCTACCGGCGATGATGTCACCGCTTCCGGCGAGGTTACCCGCGCCTGGATCACTAATTCTTTGATCTCGATAGTCATGCTTTTACCCCCATCCAGTGCATATCTTGATAACGTAGCTCCAGGGTATTGAGCAAAATGCTGTTACTGTTAGCATCCAGATCACTGGTACTCCATTTCACCGGTAACGCTTTACTGATAGTCCAACTGCATGCCGGTAATGAAAGGTGATTCATCAACATAACAACAACATTGCAATAGCTTACTGAAGCCCCGCTCAGCACCTGATTGAAGTTTAAAGTCAACGGACTGATTGCCATCACACCCCGCTGCAAAACTAAAGATCCATGTTGAATATTTTCCGGCAGATATAAATTACGGCTATTATCGCCCCCCTCGCGATAAGTACTGACATTTAATTCCCGACTCAAACCCGAAATCTGCTGAAAATAAATATCCACCGGGCTGGGGATAATGCCATTAAAGAAGAAAGTCGCCATAAATCGGTGTGATACTGAAGGTTCGAATATTTCGGATGTGATACTCATCAGAATTCATTCCTGTTCAATGCCCAGGCCTGTTGCCGGGTATGACTTTCACTGGTGGTAAATTGCAGGCTTAGATCAATGAACTCAGCGGGTAACAGCAATGCCAGGGAAACGCGCATAATTAATCGGCCAGCATGAATATCATCCTGAGTCATGGTTTCCCCTAGCCCCAAAGATAATTGAAATGCTTCATTTTCTTGTTGACCAAAAAGCGCACCTTGTCGCCATAGTTCACGTAGCCAGGTGGTTGCCTGCCCCTTAAGCTTCAGCCAAGTGATCTCATTATTGGATTCGAATACCACGAAGCGGGCAATTTCACTCAGATTGGTTTCAATATAAGAAACTAAGCGACGATGTTGGATATATACCCAGGGCGCATTCATTCCACTCTTAGCGGAATCGGAACACAGGGTACGTGCCCCCCAAACCCTTACACCTCGGCCTGGAAAGCTTCGAATGACATTTAGGGAAACACCTGAGTTATTAAACAGAGATAATCCTGCCTGATAAGGTTTATTAGGTTTGACCACTTCCGCCAGCGCTATATTAGCTGGTGCAGTCCAGATACCCTGTTCACGATCAACATGTTGATACACTGCCGCAATCGCTGCCGACGGGGGCACCACAATGAAAGCATCACCCTTTTGCATGTAGCTGGTCACCAGATGGGGCCAATACCCTGCCCCTGACATGCCTTGAGAACTCTCAATACCCTGAGCAATTCTGCCTGCCATAGCCACATCCGCAGGTGCATCCAATATTGCAAACAACCCACACCGCTGCTGGCAGATAGTCAACAGTACCTTCCAGCACGACAGCCAATCTTTTTCAGCATCAGCCGTTTCTTCCAGCAACACCAGATCCGGCGCTGCCACCAGAGTGATAATGGGTTCTGCCGAGATTAATTGTTTCACCTTTTCATCAGCCAATGCTGTTTTGAATGATGGATTGTTTATCGCCGAATAAGGCCCTAGTGAGAGCACAAAACACGCCCCACCGCCATTACCAAAGTAATGCTGTATGGCATAAGCCAAAATGCCACGTTGGGATTTATCATAAAGGCCTAGCTGATGCTGATAATCAATCCAATCCGTAATGGTATAAAGCGTATTAGTTTCACCCTTTTCGCAATAACCGATAAATACCGGCACCGCAGTCGAGATATCTGCTTGCACTCGACTTAATGGGGTATCTGAGAACTGAACACCTGGGAAATTCATCTCCATCATAATTACACCTTCATATGTTATGGGAAATAGCGCCCACAGGTGCTATTTCGCCTCACAGAGATAAATCTTATTGCCCAACGTTCTGAGTAAATTGCAGAATAATAAATTCTGCCGGGCGCACAGCGGCCATGCCAATTTTGACGATCATTTTCCCTTGATTAATATCGTCCTCAGTCATGGTGACGCCTTTACCAATCTGAATAAAATAGGCTTCACTGGATTTAGTTCCCACTAAGCCACCCTGTTGCCACAGACTATATAAATAGCTATCAATGGCTCTGCGCACCGCTTCCCAAGTTGGTTGGCTATTAGGTTCAAAAACGGCAAATTGCATTGCCTGCTTGATATCGCGTTCTGCGCTATTAAATAAGCGACGTACCGGAATGTAGCGCCAATCGTCACTTTTGTTCAGGGTACGGGCACCCCACACAACAAAACCCTGGTTGGTGAAGTAGCGGATAGCATTGATACCACTCGAATTCATAGTGCCCTGTTTATCGTCAGTGAGCCGTTCGGTGACATCGCTAACCCCATTCAGCACAATGTTAGCCGGCGCTTTCCAGACACCGCGGCTTGCATCAGTTGCAGCATATACACCGGCGATTGCAGCGCTTGGGGGTAAGGTAATGGGTGTTGTCGGTACGTTAGCATCCTTCCATTTATCATTAACTTCATTTTCAGCTTTAACATATTCGTCTGGCGAAGCAATTTTCAGTGCGGCCAAGGTAGAAACACCCTCATAACCTCTCAGCACTATATCTGCATCCGCCGGTTTGCTATAAGTAAAAGCGGTGACTAAATTAGGGTAGTAGACAGCGGTTTTATCTGCCTGAGTCGTTGGTTTCTCTGTCCCATTCATGCTATCAGCAATCAGGAAGTAATCGACTTTGTGCTGCAACAAAGGGTTTACCGCATTGTAAACATCCTGTTTTTTGCAAGATACTAATGTTGCATCCGTTTCAGGGCAGACCAGTAAGGTAATCTCCTGCTGTTTTTCAATCAGGTCCGGCAGCGTTGCTAGTTCTGTTGTTACAGCATTTGAGTCAGTTTCTATCAACGGCAGCAGATAACAGATACCGCCACCATTATTAAAATAATGTTGTACTGCAAAGGCACTTAAAGAAGTTGCCGTGACAGTGGCAGTATAGGTATAAGTGTTTTTAACCTCTGCTCCCTCATTACTAACTTCAACCTGTTTCTGATCATTTTGTTGCTTTGCATTAGCTTTAACTGGAGTTGCTGCTACTGACACTACAGGTGATAATGAAAACTGCGAGATAAAATCCAACCAACTGGTGATTTTAATACAGCTCCCTTTCTCAGGTTGACTCCCATTTTTTTTGAAAAACTTGCCAATAAAAACCGGAATGGCGGTTGGACTGGTGTTAATTGATAACGATAATGAAGCATCTTCTTCAATATACACACCCGGATAAGTTGTACTCATTGTCATAATATTGGCCTTTAAAAAGTATTGGATTTATGTGCCAGATTATTCCTGACATCAAACAATGTATTAATGGAATTCAACGGTAACCCGATCTGCTTTCAGGCTCATTTCTTGTACCGCCACTTCATTACTGGAGGCATCAAAACTCGGCGCAGTCAATTTTTCCGGGAAGGCATTGGTAATACTCCAGGTGATCAGCAGATTTGAACCCGTTTCATCGGTCAGACTGATGGAAATATCTTTCTTTTCCACCTGATTAAGGGAGATAGAATTAATCCAATCATACAGTTTAGATTGTCCCTTAAAGATACCGCGCTTCAAGGTAATGGTTGGTCTCTGACGTTGGCCCGGCATTTGTAGCCAATTACCACATCCATCACGATATTCAATCGTGTCATAGCTGATATCTAATCCCGATACGCTTTGAAAACACATTTGTTCATCACCAACGGTAACAGCAAAGCGGTAGGTTGGAATGGGATATTGAACAGCAATTTGATCAGCAGTTGTAGACATCGTTATTTCCTTCTAAAGAGTTAATTAAATTTACAACCGGGTTAAGACACACATCATTTCAGGTACGCTACCGCCCTTAGGGATCACGCCTAATTCTGGTGGATTGACTTGGCTTTAATTTTTAAATCCCCATTGACTAATAAATGAGGTAATCAGGCCAACCAAGTTAATATATGATAAACATCACATTAAAGTTGTTCGATAGCATACATTCTTATCGCTGATTTGATAATAATCACTCAGACATATTTAATAAAAGTTAAAAATAAAAACTAATTATTTTTATCGATATATTTCCCAGTTGACCGGATAAACCCCACCAGGAATAACCAGCTAACATTTAAAAACCTCCATTTCTTTGTCGATGGTTTTCCTTAAATTTTTAAAGTAGACACTCATCACAAAAAAACAAAAGTGATAAATAAACAATTATAATTAATTTTAATTTTATATCTTTACAAAAATAAAATAAAAAATTAAGTTATTTATTTTCTTGCATTAATGTAAAAATTATATAAATTTTAATAAGCATAAGCCTATTTTTAACCTTCCTGGCTATAGCGCATAGATAAACACTAAAACAGAGGAAAAATCTTTATTATGTTAAAAATAACGAAAGATGTTTATTTAGACTATGATTCAAACAAAATAGTCCATGGAAAGAATGTATTTGCTATTACA
Organism: Photorhabdus sp. RM71S; assembly: GCF_042879355.1. Lineage (NCBI taxonomy): Bacteria > Pseudomonadati > Pseudomonadota > Gammaproteobacteria > Enterobacterales > Morganellaceae > Photorhabdus > Photorhabdus sp. RM71S. Next base: position 152,660 of record NZ_JBHFKV010000001.1, read on the forward strand.
GAGAAAGAGAAACGTTTGCTGCTTGCACTGTGGGAACATGCACCACAAGGGAATATATTAAGTCGGGAACAACTGATCCCTCTGGTCTGGCCCGAACGCAAAAATGGAGTGGCAGAAACTAATCTACTACAATTAATCTGTAAGCTACGCCGGACACTACGCTATTGTGAACTAGGAGAAGCAATACATACCGTATACCGGCAGGGCTATCGTTTTATCCCACCACTTCAGAATGATGAATTAGATAATAAACAACCAGAAGATACCGAATTACCCATCCCCGTCGACACAACCCAAAAACCATCTTATTGGCGTTCCATCAGGTTCTTCGTTATTATTATGTTCATCACAGCAAGCATCTGGCTATCTACTACCTTATACACAGCTCCATTTTCTGGCTGAAAATGAGAATATAGTTATGACTTATTCTTTAATAATCGATAAAAATATTATGATTTTTTATTTACTGACCTATTAGCTCCCTACCGATGGAGGTACAGCACCTAAAGTTAATCTAAAGAGAATATAACTAGGTTAACTCTACTGTCCTCTGCGGCTCATTCTAGCAATTGATGGGCCGCTTTAATAAAAAAAGATCATGACTCATAACTATGAAAAGACAAATAATATAAGAGTGAAAATATTCTTTCACATTAGACAACACCATGAAAGATCAATAGAATATTGAATCTGGACTCACCAAAGTACAGCAAGCTTAGGAGTAGCCATATTAGCATGAAGAATATTAAAAGAATAAGCAGTTCATCTTTCACAATAGTTAATTCTGAGATCAAACAAGGAAATACAACCAACTATAAAGAAAACATTTTAAATTTATGCTCAAGTTATCATAACTACGATAATGCCCTTGACATATATCGAGGGTTACTATTACCTCTCATTAAATTGAAGGGAATTTTTTGTTCTGGGTTAGTCAATTGATGTCTTATCTCTAAATTAAATGTTATATGTAACATAAGGTATATGCCATGAAAAAAACCGGGAAAGAACAATCCGAAAACCAAAATACTATACCGACAGTAAATAAAATAAAGGATGATTCTTATGTTGATGGAAAAGATCCCCACAAAAAGCAAACATCCATGCTTGAGACAGCACGCTATTCTATTTCATTATCCAAAGATACAGATAATCAACCAGCAGATGGGAAGAGTTTAAACCAGGCAACAGCGACTCTATTACGTAACGACTCTCCTTATGCCGGTCAAGTTGTATTTACCTTAACGGGCTCAGCCTATTTTGATGATGGCTCACAGAATAAAACCATAGAGACTAATTCCAAAGATGGCAAAGCAACCGTCAGTTTTTACGACACTAAAAAAGAAGGAGAAACCGTTACACTCAGTGTAGCATACCCGAACGATATTGCTCCGAATGCAACTGACAAAAAGCATTTCTCTTTTACTCCATATACTCCACACCCAGTTTTAATGTTCAATAACGTTCCTTACTCTATGGTGACTTGGGAGGACTCTATTCAGATATCTATATCAGTGACAGATGAAAGTTACTTGCCATGTACTTTACATGTGGATACAGACATGATTTCCCTCTTGTCAGTTGACCCAAAAGAAATCAATGTGGGAAACGATGGAAAGGCTTCGACAGTCTTGACATGCTCTTCGACTGTGGATATGCCTAGTAGTGTGGATACGGCTAGTAGTTATGTCACTGCCACTCTATCAGCTAGCATATTAGGCAAACCATCTACTAAAATTTACGAGGAAATTAAAGTCTTCTTCTTCTTTTATATATAGACATATCAGATAAGACTCTTCTAAGCAAAGTTGCGATGAAGGAGATATTCTTAACATGGTTAGAAGCTTATTTTTTTAGTAACCATATCGACATAGAGAATATTATTAAGAATAAGCAGTTTACCTTCGATAGAAGTGAATACTGAAATAAAGCAAGAATATACAGCTCATATAAAGAAAACATTTTAAATTTGTGATCAAATTATCATCAACACGATAATGCCCTTGACACATACCAAGGATTTCTAGGAAATTCTTTGTTCTGGGGTTAGTCAACTGATGTTTTATCTCTAAATTAAATGTTATATATAACATAAGGTATATGCCATGAAAAAAACCGAGAAAGAACAATCCGAAAACCAAAATACTATACCGACAGTAAATAAAATAAAGGATGATTCTTATGTTGATGGAAAAGATTCCTACAAAAAGCAAACATCCATGCTTGAGACAGCACACTATACTATTTCATTATCCAAAGATACAAATAATCAACCAGCAGATGGGAAGAGTTTAAACCAAGCAACAGCGACTTTGTTACGTAACGACTCTCCTTATGCCGGTCAAGTTGTGTTTGCCTTAACGGGTTCAGCCTATTTTGATGATGGCTCACAGAATAAAACCTTAGAAACTAACTCCGAAGAGGGTAAAACGACAGTCAACTTTTACGACAAAAAACCAGAAGGAGAAACTGTTACGCTCAGTGTAGCATACCCGAACGATATTATTCCGGATGCAACTGACGAAAAGCGTTTCTCCTTTACTCCATTCAAGCCAGAAGACTTTTCTATTTCATTAACCAAAGATACAGATAATCAACCAGCAGATGGGAAGAGTTTAAACCAGGCAACAGCGGCTCTGTTACGTAATGACTCTCCTTATGCCGGTCAAGTTGTGTTTACCTTAACGGACTCAGCCTATTTTGATGATGGCTCCCAGAATAAAACCATAGAGACTAATTCCAAAGATGGCAAAGCAACCGTCAGTTTTTACGACACTAAAAAAGAAGGAGAAACCGTTACACTCAGTGTAGAATATATTGGATCCCAGAATAGTTCAGATGCTCATGACAGCACGCCTTTCTCCTTTACACCACCATTCGTGGATCCGAATTCCATTTTAATATTCAAGAATGTTCCTGACTCTATGACGACTGATGGTAACTCTTTTCATGATATATCTGTATCAGTGATAGATAAAAACTACTTGCCATGTACTATACAGATACAGGTGAAAACAAACAGCGATAAATTACACGTTACACCAGAATACGTCACACTAAATGATCCTGGAACTTTTAAAACAGTTCAGCTTTCTACATCTCCTTACACAGTGGAGTCACCGACGAATATTGGCCACCCCCATTTCCATGGTGAACATGATATTATCTCAGCTAGTATAGTAAATAACCCATCTGTTGAGATTCAAAAAGAAATTGAAGTTCGTTACGTTGTACACGGTTATTATATTTAGGACTAACCTTGGCTGAAAACTTCCCAGAAAAAATGACAGGTATAGAGAAAAATATGATCTATTCATTACGCCAATAAAACGGTGGGGGATCATTTCTATATCTGTTATTTAAGTTTGTCAGGATTCTTTTCAAAAATCTCTATCGTCATTACATTTATATTGGCAAAATGCGCTAATGAATATGACTGTTACTCTCAACCAAAACAGTAATAGGTAGATTCACATAATAAATGCAACATCGTTCATATTCACTTCAATAAATCAGTCCTTCACAGTTAAAGTCATCAATCCCATTCAGCAATCGTACCAAACGACCATATGATAACAAATCATGCATAAATACCCTTAATTTAAGGATGAAAATAATAATGTTAAAGCCACTCACCTCTGCTGCTCTGATTTTTAGCTTACTGTCAACTACTGCATTAGCAGCAAAACCACAAAACTATCTCTACACTTCATCCGATGAGTTCGATCAATTACGTCCTCTGTTAGCACGTCAAGATATTGACGGTGTACAAGTTGTTTATAGCTGGAAACAATTGGAGGGTGCATCAGGGAAATATGATTTTTCCGCAATCGAAAAAGATTTGTCGTTGCTTGACAGAATAAAAAAGAAGCTGTTTATTCAGATCCAGGATCGCTTTTTTGAGAAAAATGCCCGCTATATTCCATTTTATCTCCAACAAGGCACAAAATACCAAGGCGGTTTAGTTGCTCAAGTTGATAATCCCGGTGAAGGCAAAGCACAAGGTTATGGTTGGGTTGCTATTCAGTGGAATACAGCGTTGCGCAAACGCTATCAGGATCTGCTTTCTGAGCTGGCAAAAGAGCTTGATGGTCGTATTACCGGGATTAATCTACCAGAAACCGCCGTTGATATTGACATGAAACAGGATAAGACCGGTTTTAGCTGTGACCGCTATTTTGCCGCCGAACTTGATAATATCAAATTTGCCCGCCAGGTATTTAAAAAACCCTACGTAGTACAATATGTTAATTTCTGGCCATGTGAATGGGATAACGATCATCAGTATATGTCTCGCTTTTTTAATTTCGCGTCGAAAAATAAGATCGGTCTCGGTGGCCCCGATATCGTGCCATATCAATCTGCTCAGATGAAAAACGCTTATCCCTTTTTCAATCGTTACAAAGGCAAACTGGATTTGGTGACAATGGCAGTTCAAGAACCAACACTGACCTACACCAACCCAAAAACTAAAAAACCCTTCACTAAGGAGGAGTTTACTAATTTTGCTGAAAACTACTTGGGGGCTAACATTATTTTTTGGAGTACCACAACACCATGGCTAAAGCAGTAAAGCAAAGGCCATGCAGATTTTGTGCATGCACAATGGGCTGTGCCAAACACCAGACGAGGATGAATAGATAATGTCGAGCTTGTAGTACAAGTTGCTCCAAAAGGCGAGGAACAGTCCATTTTTCCTCACCACGACCAAACATTCACTCGGAATATTCAAATAAGAATTATATACCCGTCATCTTTCAAGTTGCCTCTTTGTTGGCTGCACTCACTCACCCCGGTCACATAGTTACCTATGCTCCCGGGGATTCGCTCCCTTGCCGTCGCGATCCATCTTGAAATCCATAGGGTATAAATATAAATTTATCATTTAGGTACAGTGAAAAATCTTTATGATTATCTCCACATAATAACAACGCGGAGCTTACAATAATCCTCTCCGCGTAGATAAATTTTAACTCATGTCATTAACTGAATCGATAAAACGATTAAGAACACTTGAGTGTGATTTAGACTTATAAATATAACATTGATTTGCTGCACCAGGTTTTTCAATGGGAACAAAACTCAAAGCATCTCCTCCTTCCAATTCATCAGGATGAGAATCTGTAATAAATATATAATCTCTGGAATAAATGAAATTCATGCAGCATCCCATATTATCCATCTGACGCATATTTACTTTTCCACCACTTTGAATAACTTCTTCTTCCAAGTTTTTAATGAAGCTACTTTTATAAAGTACAGGATCGCATAGCCAAGTATTACTCTTTAGTAATTGCATCACATCGCCATTAGCAATATCTAATAACTCTTTTCGGCAGCAAATTCCCAATTCAGGCCCTTTTATTTTGCGAATGAGAAGAAAACGGTCACTTAGTATCTTTTCTGAGCTCAGAATGAGCGTATTGCCGTCATAATCCACTATTTCTTCAATGTTATCATAACTAAACCGGAATATATTTACCTGTGAGCTATTTCTGTCAGCTGCCTTATATAAATAAATAAGATGTTTGTTTTTCCCCCAATCGTAATAAATATTAACTATGTTACATATACTACCACTGATATGTTTTTTAGTTATTTCTTTTTCTTGTAAATAAAGATCTTTAAGATCATTATATAATTCTAAACCATCTTTAGTCAGACTCATCCCAAATTTCTCCCTTTTGAAAAGGCGCTTCCCTAATGTTGCTTCGAAGTCTTTGATTGATTTAGCTACTGGAGGAGTTGTACGGTTCATCACTCTTGCCGCTTTACTTAAAGAACCATTTTCCACCACTGCCATGAATGCTTCTAATTTACGAGAAAAAAACATAATTCACCGTTCCTATATAACTTGTGGCTAAAATAATTTCTTTGAAATAGCCTTCACCAAATGACAGCTAAATCAAGTTTGATACTGTGAAGGCATAAATTTTGTACAAAAAAACAAATACTTCTCAAACATATACCACATAAAAAAAGCGTATGTTCAATACATAGGTGGCTCAATAAACTCTATTATTCATGTTTATCATGGTTCAAAAATTAATCTCAACCAATCAACCATTAGAAAATATAAACATTACTAACGAGCTCAATTTTCTATCAAAGATTAGGATAGGGTTCTACATTTTTCAGTAATCAATTTTTGTAACACTAGAGATAAAAACGGTCTAACAGAGGCTCTTTCTCACTACAAATTATTATATTTTTCACAACAAATTATAATATTAGGGGATCCGTTACTATTTCGTGCTGACCATTGTCAATAGTTACTTTTTAAGATCCATCTGTTATTATTGTTCCTGTGTCTTTTTACTGGATGGCTGTAAAAGATGAAATTTATCTCTTTTAATATTAATGGATTACGTGCCCGCCCCCATCAGTTAGCTGCGATCATCGAGCAACATCAACCCGACGTTATCGGTCTACAGGAAACAAAAGTCCATGATGACGCGTTTCCTTTAGGAGAGGTTGGGGAGCTTGGCTATCATGTATTTTATTACGGCCAGAAAGCCCATTACGGCGTTGCTCTGTTAACGCGCCAGAAGCCTCTTGCGGTGTATCGTGGTTTTCCAGGGGATGATGAAGATGCTCAACGCCGTGTTATCATGGCAGAAATGGAAACCCCACACGGGTTATTGACCGTTATTAATGGCTATTTCCCACAGGGAGAAAATCGTGAACATCCAGTGAAATTTCCGGCAAAAGAGAAATTTTATCAGGATCTGCAAAACTACCTGGAGCAAAACTTAACCCCTCAATCACAAGTGATTATCATGGGTGATATGAATATCAGCCCGACAGATATGGATATCGGAATTGGTGAAAACAACCAAAAACGCTGGTTAAAAACAGGTAAATGTTCTTTTCTGCCAGAAGAGAGAGATTGGATGGATCGCCTGAAAAATTGGGGTCTGGTTGATACATTCCGGCATCTCAATCCTGAATGTAATGACCAATTTTCCTGGTTTGATTATCGATCCAAAGGGTTTGATGATAACCGCGGATTGCGGATTGATTTACTGCTTGCAAGTAACCCCCTGGCGGAGCGCTGTATCGCAACAGGCATTGATTACAAAATCCGTGAGATGGAAAAACCGTCAGATCATGCCCCAGTTTGGGCAGAATTTGAAATTTGATATTCCGTTAACACCGAATATCAATCGTTTTTTTAAAATAATGTAATAATTGCTGCGCTCTATGGCGCAGCTGTTTTGGCATTTTTCGTTGCTTTTATTTTTTTCCCCTTTTTATCTTTCACTGGAAGTGGTGGTAAGTCACTAAAAGCAGTTAAATTACGGTTCTGTTTGGCCTGCAAAATTAATTGCTGCAATGTCTCCTCAAGTGGCCCCATGAAATCTTGATAGCGGAACTGTTTTTCACTGATTTGCGTTAACCGAGACTCCCAATGGGCGGTCATATCCGGTAAAGCGGCCATATCAGGCAATACATGGATCAATGCCCTACCCGCAGGTGTTGCATGAATATGACGCCCTTTTTTATAAAGAAACTCCCGTTTAAACAACAGTTCGATAATGCCAGCCCGCGTTGCTTCCGTTCCCAACCCATCTGTTGCACGAAGGACTTTTTTCAGCTCTTTATCCTGTACAAAACGGGCAATTCCGGTCATAGCAGAAAGGATAGACGCATCAGTAAATGGCTTTGGCGGTTGGGTTTGGCGCTCTACCACCTCTCCTCTTTCACACAATAATTCATCACCTTTAGCAACAACGGGTAATGGCGTTCCGTCATTCTCTTCATCACGCTCTTTATTACCAAGTAACGTTCTCCAACCTGCCTCAGCAAGAAAACGGGCTTTAGCAATAAATTTTCCACCCGCAATTTCCAATTCAATAACACATTTACGGAATATGGCATCCGGGAAAAATTGCATCAAATATTGTCGGGCAATCAAACCATAAATATTAGCCTCGTTATCCGTCAGATTTATATGGCTACTTCGAGCTGTAGGAATAATTGCATGGTGAGCATCAACCTTTTTATCGTCCCAACAACGATTCTTTCTATCTATTTCCAGTAACTCTTGTGGCAACAGATTTGTTGCGTGAATAGATATCGCATTAAGCACTGCATGACGACCAGCAAAGTGTTCATCCGGCAAATAACGGCAATCAGAACGGGGATAAGTAATTAGCTTATGTGTTTCATACAATCGCTGACAAATATCCAACACTTGCTGCGCATTTAGGCCAAAACGTTTAGCGGCTTCAATTTGCAAAGAAGATAATGAAAAGGGCAAAGGAGCGACTTCAGATTCCCGTTTATCCTGATAAGAGATCACATAGGCTGGTTGACCGGTTATTCTGGCAACAACATGTTCAGCCAGAGGCCGGTGTATCAATCGCCCTTCTTCATCTAAAAAATCGATACAAGATTCACTTGGTTGCCAGATAGCGATAAAACGTTCATCTTTCGGCGTAACAATATGCGCTTTTACCTCAAAAAAATCTTTGGGTACGAAATGCTCAATCTCTTCATCCCGGCGAACCACTAAACCCAAAACCGGCGTCTGAACTCGCCCAACTGATAATACCCCCTGATACCCCGCATTGCGGCCAAGCAAGGTATAAGCACGGGTCATATTAATGCCATAAAGCCAATCAGCCCTAGCTCTGGCGAGAGCTGAAACACATAGCGGAATAAAATCCCGGTTATCTCTTAACCGATCAACAGCTCTGGTTACCGCTTGTGGATTTAGATCACTTATCAAGCAGCGGCGAACATTTTTCCGCCTCACAGCATCCAGTTTCAAAAAATCCAAAACCTCATCCACCAACAGCTGCCCTTCCCGATCTGGGTCACCGGCATGCACTATTTCATCAGCTTTTTCCAACAATGTCTGGACAATGTTGAGCTGTTTCTCAACAGAAGGTCGCGGTTTTAACTGCCATTTTTCAGGAATGATTGGAAGATCAACCAATGACCAACGAGCAAAACGACTGTCATAGGCATCAGGTTCCGCCTGTTCCAGCAAGTGCCCAATACACCAAGTAACAAACTGGTTATCTCCACAAGCGATAAAGCCATCGCCACGGCGATGCGGTTTTGGTAGAACATCGGCAATCGCCCTGGCTAGACTTGGTTTTTCTGCAATAAAAAGCCGCATGGATATTATTCATTAACCTCAATGAGTACTCTGCCTGACTGTTGCTCAGACAATTCACCAATCGCGGTCAGTTCGATGCCATGACATCGTGCAATCGCTTTCACTTCATCTATAGCTTCTGGTAGAACAGCCAACAGCAGGCCACCGGATGTTTGCGGATCACATAACAGTTTGCGCTGAAGTTCTGTCATTTCACCAATAAGATGACCGTAACTATCAAAGTTACGCCCAGTTCCCCCCGGAACACAACCCTTTTCAATATAGGATCCTACTTCCGGCAGTTTAGGCACTTTTGCAAAATGGAGAGTTGCCTGAACCCCCGATCCTACACAAATTTCACTTAAATGCCCTAAAAGACCAAACCCGGTTACATCGGTCATTGCTGTAACGCCAGCCACCTCGGCAAAATCCATCCCCAAGTTATTTAAGCGGCACATGGTTTCTATCGCAATTCCCTGATGTTCAGGTAACAGCAAGCCTTTTTTCTCCGCCGTGGCCAATACGCCAATTCCAAGTGGCTTTGTCAGAAATAGCTGGCTTCCCGCTTTCGCGGCACTGTTCTGTTTCACTCGGCCAATATTAACGATACCGGTTACAGCCAAACCAAAAATAGGTTCAAGCGCATCAATAGAGTGCCCTCCCGCCAGTACAATCCCAGCCTCTTTACACGCAGCCCGGCCACCTTCAATCACCTTACGGGCAATTTCCGGCGCCAATTTATCAATAGGCCATGCCAAAATAGCTATCGCCATAATAGGTTTACCGCCCATCGCATAAATATCGCTGATAGCATTTGTGGCAGCAATGCGCCCAAAATCAAATGGATCATCGACAATCGGCATGAAAAAATCTGTCGTACTGATAATGCCGGTACCATTGCCAATATCATAAACCGCAGCATCATCACGGGTTTCATTACCAACCAGTAAGTGAGGATCAAGAAATTTTTCCTGCTCACTATGCAGAATGGTTTCCAAAACTTTTGGTGAAATTTTACAACCGCATCCAGCACCGTGGCTGTATTGGGTAAGACGAACTTCTGTTGACATAACAGACCCCGGTTACAAGTAGCTGACAAAATTGGTCATATCAGGCACAGTAACCTTATTTGGTGCTTTTAGTGCAGGCGTTCCAAGGTAGAGAAAACCCACTATTTTGTCATGTTCATGACAACCCAAACCGGCACGCACGGTATTATCATCAGTCCATGAACCCGTACGCCAGATACCACCAAACCCTTGAGCCACAGCAGCCATTTGCATCGCATGCACCGCACAACCAGCTGAAACCACCTGCTCCCATTCAGGTATTTTGGAATTCTCAGCCACTTTTGCAATAACAGTGATGATTAATGGTGCACGATAAGGCGCATTTTTCGCTTTTTCTTCCGCCTCAGCACCAAGCTGACTATCAATGGCTGCTTGATGGAGTAATCGACTGAATCGCTCAATTCCTTCATCCTGCATGACAATAAAGTGCCACGGACGTAATGCGCCATGATCAGGTGCTCTCATTGCCGCCGCCAGAATATGCTGTAATGCTTCACCTTGAGGTGCGGGGGTTGTTAAACGTGATACTGAACGTCTGTTCAACAAAAGTTCTAGTGCATCCATCTTTTCTCTCCTAAGTAATGTATTTTGGTATAAGCTAACATTTTCTGTTTATTTGTTAACAAATAAAAGCCCTAAAGCCGTCTTTTCAGGCAATATGCCACTATTTGAAGCTGACATTTACATGCCTGATCATTAGGATAGCTTCACTTGATCCTATTTTTGGAGATGATATGCGTATTTTATGGAAGTTGATCGCAAGATTATTTAAATGGAGTTGGCGACTATTAAATTTTATTCGAGAAGTCATTTCAAACCTGATTTTTATCATGCTAATTCTGATTGTGGTTGGTGGTTTTCTGATTTACCAACAGACAAACAAAACGGCAGATAGTTATCAAGGAGCATTATATGTCAATCTCACCGGTATCATTGTGGATCAGGTCTCCAGCCGTACTCCATTGACTCAATTAGGCCGTGAGTTGTTTGGTACATCCAGCAATAAATTCCAGGAAAACTCCCTGTTTGATATTATTGATAGCATTCGCCAAGCAAAAACCGATAACAAAATCACCGGTCTGGTGCTGAAACTTGATGATTTCATCGGCGCCGACCAGCCATCTATGCAGTATATCGGTAAGGCAATTAATGAGTTTAAAGCTTCCGGTAAACCGGTTTATGCTATCAGTGATAGTTATAATCAATCACAATATTATCTGGCTACCTTTGCCGATAAAATCTATCTATCGCCACAAGGAACGGTTGGCCTTTATGGCTATTCAACCAATAACCTGTATTACAAATCCCTGTTGGATTCACTGAAAGTCACCGCGCATATTTTCCGTGTCGGGACGTATAAATCAGCCGTTGAACCAGTTATGCGTGATGATATGTCTCCCGCTGCCCGCGAAGCTGATAGCCGTTGGATCAACGGTCTGTGGGATAACTACCTCAATACTGTCGCTGCCAACCGCAAGCTTTCTGTTCATCAAGTATTCCCAGGCGCTGATGAGATGATTGCTAACTTACGTGCTGTTGGCGGAGACAATGCGCAATATGCACTTAAATACAAACTGGTCGATTATGTTGCGCCACGCAATGTCATTGAAAATGATATGACAAAAGCCTTTGGTTGGGACGAGAAAAACCGTCACTTCAATGCTATCAGCATTTATGATTATGCACCGCAATTAGTAGAAGGCAGGTTATCATCTAAAGGTAATATCGCCGTTATTGTCGCACAAGGTGCAATCATCGATGGGCAGCAGACTCAAGGTATGGTTGGCGGTGACACGACCGCCGCGCAAATCCGTCAAGCTCGTCTGGATGATAATATCAAAGCCGTTATTCTGCGGGTAAACAGCCCTGGTGGCAGTGTGAGTGCTTCTGATGTTATCCGCACTGAACTGGCTGCGCTACGTGCAACGAATAAACCTGTGGTGGTTTCTATGGGGGGAATGGCCGCGTCCGGTGGCTATTGGATCTCTACCCCGGCTAATTACATCATCGCAAACCAAAGTACGTTGACGGGTTCTATCGGTATCTTCGGTGTCATTACCACTTATGAAAACAGTCTGGAACATATTGGTATCCACACCGATGGCGTTTCTACCACACCACTCGCGGGCATTTCTGTTACTAAAGGACTCAGCAAAGAGTTCTCAGCACTGATGCAACTTAATATTGAGAACGGCTATAACAACTTTATTGGCCTTGTTGCTGCTTCACGCCATAAAACACGTGAAGAAGTCGATAAAATTGCTCAGGGGCATGTGTGGACGGGTAATGATGCGAAAACCAATGGATTGGTCGACCAATTAGGGGATTTCGATGATGCGGTCACCAAAGCGGCTGAATTGGCGAAATTGGATAACCCTGAGCTTGACTGGATGCAACCTGAAATGTCATTCAGTGAGTTGCTGATGAACCAGTTGACAACAACCGCACAGGCTATCGTGCCGGAAGCAGTTCAAGCCTGGCTACCCGCTCCATTGGTGCAGGTAGCTCAGGAAGTGAAACAACAGAGTGAGTTCTATCGCCATCTGAATGATCCACAAAATCGTTATGCATTCTGTTTAAATTGCGGAGATGTTCGCTAAACAACCTATACCCAATGGATTTCAAGATGCATCGCGACGGCAAGGGAGTAAATCCCCGGGAGCATAGGTAACGATGTGACCGGGGTGAGCGAGTGCAGCCAACAAAGAGGCAACTTGAAAGATAACGGGTATAACAATGCATGATTCTAGTAATAACTCGATTAATTTAGCCTGACAGATTCCCTGTCAGGCTTTTTTTATTCTGCAATACTCCTATAATCCTGCTGATCTTTTTATGGGGTACAGTCATGCAGAAGAAATCTATTTATGTCGTCTATACTGGTGGAACCATTGGGATGCAACGCTCATCTCAGGGATACATCCCCGTTTCCGGGCATTTACAACGCCAATTAACAAAGATGCCCGAATTTCATCGACCGGAGATGCCGACATTCACCATCCGTGAACATCAACCATTGATCGATTCTTCTGATATGACTCCAGAAGACTGGCAATTTATCGCTGATGATATCCGAGAAAATTACCATGATTATGATGGGTTCGTGATCCTGCATGGCACGGATACAATGGCATTTACGGCATCTGCCCTCTCCTTTATGTTTGAGAATCTGGGTAAACCAGTCATTGTCACCGGGTCACAAATCCCATTGGAAGCACTGCGCTCTGATGGGCAGACAAACTTGTTGAATGCGCTTTATCTTGCCGCTAATTACCCGGTTAACGAGGTCAGCCTGTTTTTCAATAATAAACTGTTTCGTGGGAACCGGACCGTCAAAGCACATGCCGACGGTTTCGATGCTTTTGCTTCACCAAACTGTTCTCCATTAATGGAAGCCGGTATTAATATTAAAACCTTCAATACAGATTCCACCTTTGCTAGTCACGGTAAATTTATTACCCATCAGATTACCCCTCAGCCCATTGGCGTAATCACCATTTATCCCGGCCTTTCCAGTCAGATTGTGAATAATATTTTGATGCAACCAGTTAAGGCTCTCATCCTGCGCTCATATGGCGTCGGAAACGCACCTCAACACCCTGAATTATTAAAAGAGCTAAAACAGGCAACAGAGAGAGGGATCGTGGTCGTTAATTTGACTCAATGCATTTCTGGCCGAGTAAATATGGAAGGGTATGCAACGGGCCATGCTCTGGCTGAAGCGGGGGTGATAAGCGGCTACGATATGACTTTTGAAGCAACTTTAACCAAGTTGCACTATTTACTCAGTCAACCCTATGGCAATGAAAAAATTCGTTATTTAATGCAACAAAATTTACGTGGTGAATTAAGTTATGCTGATAAATAATCAAGGAAAGAGATGAAAACGACCCTATTACTTATTGATCTACAGAACGACTTCTGTACCGGCGGTGCTTTAGCCGTAGAAGAGAGTGAACAAGTCATTGCTGCGGCAAATCAGGCGATTGCTATTTGTCTGAAACACAATATCAGCATTATTGCCAGCCAAGACTGGCATCCTGCTGAACATATGAGCTTTGCCGTAAATTCCGGCCAGAAGATCGGCAATATCGGTCTATTAAACGGTATTCCACAAGTATGGTGGCCGGTACACTGCGTTCAAAGTCAGCATGGCGCTGATTTCCATCCACAGCTAAACAAGCAAGCAATTGTTGAAATTTTCCACAAAGGAGAAAATCCACAGATCGATAGTTACAGTGCTTTCTTTGACAACGGCCATCAGAATAAAACCCGACTTGATGACTGGTTACAAACACAGCAAATTGAACGCCTGTTTATTATTGGGATTGCCACTGACTATTGTGTGAAATTTACCGCGCTAGATGCGCTGGCATTAGGTTATGAAACCTGGGTCATTACGGATGGCTGTCGAGGGGTTAACCTTAGTCCAAATGATAGCCAATCAGCCTTCAAAGAGCTAAAAGAGCAAGGCGCTATATTGATAGAACTTGATCAACTAGAAGATGCTCTTCTCTGATATCAATCCAAGGTCAGGCTGAGTCTTACACACTCAGCCTTTTCATATCTAATTTGCCAAAGATTATGGCTTGAATGTTGCCACCATTTTAGACTGAAAGATCGCTTTCAGTTCTTGTTTACTCTTCATCACCAACTGACCATCAGTACCAATCGTCATATGCTGCGGATCATGGTTATGCCTTGATTGCCATAGCATAATCATTTGCAAACTATGCTCTTTCTGCTCTACCGTTAAAGGCACACCATCCTGCCATTTACCCAGTTCTACTGCCTGAACCAAGCGTTGATATATTTCTGGTGTCATTACAGATAACAGATCATCCAGTTCCATTGATATTTCCTCATTATTTTCCAGAATTAGCTGAAACGATTTTTTACGTAAACTAAGATTATGCCCGCAATAATAAAAACGATTAACCTACTGTTTTTTCGCCTGTATTTTCATCAGTAAAGCTTAATGCAACCGAGTTGATACAAAAACGCTCTCCTGTCGGCTGCGGTCCATCAGGGAACACATGCCCCAAATGAGCGTTACAATGACCGCAACGAACCTCAATACGATGCATATTGTGACTATCATCATCAAGATACTGCACTGCATCATGAGTGGCAGGCTGGTAAAAACTCGGCCAGCCACAACCAGAATCAAATTTAGTGTCGGACATAAATAACGGCTGCTCGCAGCACAAACAATGATACACGCCACTTTTCTTATTATGTAGCAATTTCCCTGAAAATGGCGGCTCTGTCCCGGCATTCTGGGTTACGTGACGCTGAATATCAGTTAGTTCTTTATAAAGGGAAACATCAGGATTCTTAGTCATAACGACCACCTTAATAATAAGACTCATGTTCTCAATAAAATTGATTAATAATAACAAAAAATTAACATTATATCAGTGGAATTTATTTTAAGTGGTTAACTGAATCTGTCTATACCCCATGGATTTCAAGATGGATCGCGACGGCAAGGGAGCGAATCCCCGGGAGCATAGATAACTATGTGACCGGGGTGAGTGAGTGCAGCCAACAAAGAGGCAACTTGAAAGATAACGGGTATATCCTACTATTTGTGATGTGACTCGCATATCTAACCAATTAACTTTCAATATCTGTCTGCACCTTGATAATGATGGGCGGCTCGATTGCCAGTACCCTATAACAAGCGTCTAAATGATGAACTCAAAGCTAATGTTTTTCAGCTATTGACACGATTCCGCTTGACGGCTGGCAAGGTTTTGGTAACTTTAGTAATAATTTTTAATTCACTAAAAAATAGCTGGTGGAACACTATGACTATCAAAGTAGGTATCAACGGTTTTGGTCGTATTGGCCGTATTGTTTTCCGTGCTGCACAAGAACGTTCAGACATCGAAATCGTTGCAATCAACGATTTGCTCGACGCCGAATACATGGCTTACATGCTGAAATACGATTCAACTCACGGTCGCTTCAACGGCACTGTTGAAGTAAAAGACGGCCGCCTGATTGTTAACGGCAAAGCTATCCGCGTTACAGCAGAAAGAGATCCAGCTAACCTGAAATGGAATGAAGTAGGTGTTGATGTTGTTGCAGAAGCAACAGGTATCTTCCTGACTGACGAAACTGCACGTAAGCACATTGCCGCTGGTGCGAAAAAAGTTGTTCTGACCGGCCCATCCAAAGATGACACGCCTATGTTTGTTATGGGAGTTAATCACAAAACTTATGCAGGCCAGGAGATCGTTTCCAATGCTTCCTGTACCACTAACTGTCTGGCACCGCTGGCTAAAGTTATCAATGATAAATTCCGCATTGTTGAAGGTCTGATGACCACTGTTCACGCAACAACAGCAACTCAGAAAACAGTTGACGGTCCTTCTGCGAAAGATTGGCGTGGTGGTCGTGGCGCTGCTCAGAATATTATCCCATCATCTACCGGCGCAGCTAAAGCTGTGGGTAAAGTTATCCCTGAACTAAATGGTAAGCTGACTGGCATGGCTTTCCGCGTTCCTACTCCTAACGTATCTGTTGTTGACCTGACTGTACGTCTGGAAAAACCAGCTACTTATCAACAAATCTGCGATGCAATCAAAGATGCGGCTGAAGGTGAACTGAAAGGCGTTCTGGGTTACACCGAAGATGATGTCGTATCTAACGATTTCAATGGCGAAAAACTGACTTCTGTATTTGACGCAAAAGCAGGTATCGCTCTGAACGACAACTTTGTAAAACTGGTTTCCTGGTACGACAACGAAACCGGTTACTCTAACAAAGTTCTGGATCTGATTGCTCATATCTCCAAATAACTGAGTAATTACTTTGTCTGAAAAGAGCTGCCTTCCCCCGGCAGCTCTTTTGTTTCAATCTGTGTACAACATGCGTTATTCTTGGGCTATTGCCATTAGCCCGGCTTTGGTTCTACAAGGTTATACGGATGAACGATAAAATCTTTTCATTACCGGTTGCAGAACAGATTTCTCCTGCTATTAGTCAACGAAATATAGATGGCTTTCCACTGATAGTCGTCTCTCATCCTAAAGTTCGTGGTGCAATCAGCTTACAAGGGGCGCACCTTATCGCCTGGCAACCCAGTGGTGAAGAACCGGGGTTATGGCTGAGCAAGAAAACCGCATTTGCAGCAGGTACCGCTATCCGCGGTGGTATACCTATTTGTTGGCCTTGGTTTGGTGTCTCAAGAGCACCAAGTCATGGCTTTGCCAGAATTCTTCCCTGGGAATTTAGCGCACATAATGAACATGAAAATGGCGTCATATTAACTTTCACACTGAAAGACAATGAATATACCCATAAATTGTGGCCTTATGACTTTACCTTGATTGCCCGTTTCAAACTGTGTGAAACCTGTGAAGTGGAGCTAGAAACCTATGGTGATTATCAAGCAACTTGTGCCCTGCACACTTATCTAAATATAGGCGATATTAATCAGGTTTCGATTAGCGGTTTAGGTAAACATTTTATTGATACGGTTGCTGACAAAGAGCAACACATCACAGCAGAGCATCTTATTTTCAATGGTCGCACTGATCGCATTTATACCGAGCCGGAAAATTTCAATTTGATAAGGGATAAATCGCTGAAACGGACTATTGAAATTCACCATTATCATCACAGTGATGTTGTATGCTGGAATCCAGGTGCCCAATTGTCAAACAGTATGAAAGATATGTGCAATGAAGGTTATAAAAATATGATTTGTGTAGAAACAGCTCGCATCAATAAGCCACTAATCTCTAAAGATGATAGCCCAGCCCATATTTCGGTGTTAATCCGTTGCCGGAAAGACTACCAATAAATATATCACTCATTCACATTAAAAAGACTGAATACTATCCCATGAATTCAGTCTCTATTCGATATTATCGCCGTGAGTAATTAAAAACTATATGTAACACCTGTCCAAACAATACTTGAATATGACTTATTAACCATTGGGCTATCTTTAATTTCACTCGGTAAACGCTCAACGCGCCCCATCATAAATACAGACCATTCCTGGTTAAATTTATAATTAGCAGATAATTCCAGATAGGGAGTCCAACTATCATCTGGCGTATATTTTTCTAGTCCGCTATGGCGTGATTCACTATCTTTAATACCATATTCATAACGATTTTGTTTTTTACTATTCCAAACCACACCTAATCCTGGTTGTAATGACCAATCATCACTTTTAAATTCATATAAATAAGCCAGGTCAATCGTTATGCCTTTACTTTTACCCAAAGTATCCGCAGCAAAAGAGCTACGCAACGTTCCCCAATCTTCAATATGACGATAGCTAAAACCCCCCATCATGGTATCATCGCGACGATCCAGCTTTTTCATCTGCTTATCTTCATTATCTTTTGGGCGAAAATTTTGAGGATAGTAATAGACATCTAAAGATAGCTGATCTTTTGGTTCATTCCACAAATAATACCCAGCGGCTAAAGTATGAAAATAGAAATTGTCACTTTCATAATTAACCACTGGAACAAACAACACTTTATCTTTATTCTTTACCCCTTTATAAGGTGATGCCTCAGCCAAAACAGAGGCACCAATTGACCACTGCCCCGCATAAGCCAAAGATGAAGAAAGACAAAAAGTGACGACTGTGGCTAAAACTTTAGCTTTGTTGATCATGATTAACTATTTCCTTTAAAACAATTATGCGATTAGCTATATCAAGTGTAAAAGATCATCTCCCTTATTTCCAAGTAATAACGTCCTATTTTGCCTTAAAAAGCACGATATGTTTAGTACCCGCCTAATTATTCTGACAAAAATAGGCAGATTATAGAAAACAAAGATATATTAATTTAGCGAAAACGGTAACTTATTTCCTGTAATAATACCAGAAACTAACGACTATTTAACACGCTACCTGGTATTTAACGACATATATACCCGTTATCTTTCAAGTTGCCTCTTTGTTGGCTGCACTCGCTCACCCCGGTCACATAGTTTGCTATGCTCCCGGGGATTCTCTCCCTTGCCGTCGCGATGCATCTTGAAATCCATTGGGTATAGATACCGGGACCCGATCTGCCAATGCGCACAATAATTCATAGCCAATTGTTCCAGAGCTCTCCGCCACATCATCCACCGGCAAATTTTGCCCCCACAATTCAACAGAACTACCAATTTGGGCCTGCGGACAAGGCGTTAAATCCACCGACAACATGTCCATTGATACTGTACCTAATACTTGAGTCTTAACGCCATCAACAATAATCGATGTTCCTGTCATTGCACGACGGGGATAACCATCAGCATAACCACAGGCAACGGTACCGACTCGCATAGGGCCTGACGCGGTATATTTACTGCCATAACCAATTTTATCTCCTGCCTTGAGATTCTGAATAGCAATAATCTCACTTTGCAGACTCATCACTGCTTTCAACCCGATATCGGCAATATCTTTCCACTTTCCACTCGGTGAGGCACCATAAAGCACGATACCGGGACGTACCCAATCTCTATGAGTTTGTGGATACCACAAAGAAGCAGCTGAATTAGCCAAACACTGAGAAATATCCAATTCCTGATTGACCGAATTAATAACGTCAAGTTGTTCAGTAACGCCAATCTCCTTATTATCCGCATTCGCAAAATGTGACATTAATGTTATTTTCCCAATTTGCCGGATACCTCTTGTTAATGATAAAACCGCGCTATATTGATCCGCAGGAAATCCCAATCGATTCATACCGCTATTGAGTTTGAGATAAATATTGATGGGTCTACTCAAATTGGCCGCTTCTATTGCTTCAAGTTGCCAATGGCTGTGCACTACCGTTGTCAACTGATATTCATCAATTATTGGCAAATCTTCGGGTTTGAAAAACCCTTCCAATAGCAAGATTGGCCCCTGCCACCCCTGCTCCCGCAATAAAATCGCTTCATCAAAATCAAGTAAAGCAAATCCATCAGCCTGATCGAGATGCCGCCATATACAACGCAAACCATGCCCATAAGCATTTGCTTTAACAACCGCCCAAATTTTACTATTACCGACCCTATTACGAATAATCGCCAAATTATTTTCCAATGCATCAAGATGGATCGTTGCCGAAATCGGACGTGGCATATTATATTAGCCTCTCAGTTCAGTGTGTAATTGATGGCTAAATGGCACCAATTTTGTATTAAAACCATTAATATAACGAAATACTGATAAATCATCAGATGCAATGGCAGGCTTTTTACCCGAAATAATATCAGCCAGTAACTGACTAGAACCGCATGCCATTGTCCATCCCAATGTACCATGCCCGGTATTTAGATAGAGATTGTGATATTCAGTCGGACCAACAATTGGCGTACCATCTGGTGTCATTGGACGTAATCCTGTCCAAAAATGAGTCTGAGTAATATCGCCACCGCCTGGATAAAGGTCTTGCACCACCATTTTCAATGTTTCATAACGTGCTTTAAGCAGATTCAAATTGAAACCGACAACTTCTGCCATTCCACCCACACGAATACGGTTATCAAACCGGGTAATCGCAATTTTGTATGTTTCATCCAATGCAGTAGATACCGGAGCCCGTTGTGCATCGACAATAGGCATAGTTAATGAATAACCTTTCAGTGGATATACTGGAATTTTGACAAGACCTTTCAGTAATTCAGTGGAATAAGCGCCCATTGCAACAACATAGTTGTCTGCTGTCATAACACCATCTTCGCACTGGACGCCGGTAATCCGATGCCCTTCCACCAATAACTGTTTGACCTGTTTATTAAACAGAAACGTTACGCCTGCCGCTTCTGCCATTTTTGCCAACTCTTTAGTAAAAAGCTGACAATCACCCGTTTCGTCGTTCGGTAATTGTAAGCCCCCCGTCAGTTTGTAAGCGACATGTGCTAATGCCGGCTCTACTGTCGCTAGCTTATCTGCCGTTAATAAATTGTAAGGAACACCTTCCTGTTCAAGAACGGCGATGTCATTCACGGCATTATCAAACTGCTTATTGGTGCGGAATAACTGAAGCGTGCCCCCCTGCCGCCCTTCGTATTGAATACCCGTATCTGCCCTCAATTGTTTGATACAGTCACGACTGTACTCTGCCAGTCGTACCATCCGGCTCTTATTTATCGCATAGTGACTTGCATCACAATTACGCAGCATCTGCCACATCCAGCGTAACTGAAACAGCGATCCATCCGGGCGAATAGCCAATGGAGCATGACGTTGAAACATCCATTTAATCGCTTTCAATGGAATACCCGGCGCTCCCCATGGGGTCGCGTATCCCGGCGAGATCTGCCCGGCATTAGCCGCACTGGTTTCTTCAGCAGCACTTCCCTGGCGATCAATGACAGTGACTTCATGACCTTGCTGTACCAAATACCAGGCACTGGTTACACCAATAACACCACTACCTAAAACAAGGATTCTCATCATGGCCCCCGGACGATTTAAAATTTTAGGCAAGCATAATATGCTGATTATAAAAAACCAATATAGAACAATCATCGGTCACGTCAATAATCTACATTTATGATTTAGGTCACAATTAGATTACATTTATGCAACAGACTTATTTGTGATTTATACATACCCAACTTATGAAAATTAATATTAAAATCATAAAATTAAGATAATAATGACGATATGAACCACATGCTAATTATTTCATATCAAGTCATTATTCTGAGTTTTTCGGTGAAAAAAATGAATCAATTAAACAACCACAAGATACCAATAACCATCAATTAATCGAAATAAAAACCCAAATAAAAACCAAAAAATCAGAATAACATTCTGAAATAGAGACATTAACGATTAGCTTGAGATTGAATGAGAAAAAAGAAACAAAACGCCCGGTACAAAGCATTCTGCACCGGGTCAATTCAAAATAATTTTGATTTGAAACTACTAGATCGGATAAGGCCTGGAATTAAGTAAAAATACTAACGAGATATCAGCGACGCACTTCAGACAAATCACTTGGCATCGTACTTTGCATACTGTGCCAAATGACACCGCTATCTTTACCATAGTTACGTACACATTCCATGACGTTATCGTAAGATTTATCACGACATAATATCACCAGTTGCTGATAAAAATTCAGCGCCAATTTACGCGCCTCAGGATTAGAGAAGTAATAACGCCCTATACGGGTATATAACCCTTTCAACCCATTGATAATAAGGCCGTAAATTGGATTACCTGAAGCAAAAGCTAAACCACGGAAAATATCATAATCTAGCATACTAAATGAATCTGAGTTATCTTCCACATGCTCTTTTTCTGCCAGTACTTCCAATGATTTCCCCGGATTATGCTTAAAAGCCGTGCGAATAAATATCGCCGCAATATTCGTTCTCACCGCCAGTAGGTTATCAATCAACTCAGGAACGCGATCGTGATCAAGACGGGCCAGAGTCTCTAAAATATTAAGACCCGATGTTTCCCAAAAGTTATTCACTTTTGTTGGTTTGCCATGCTGAATTGTTAACCATCCATCACGTGCCAAACGCTGCAATACTTCACGCAGGGTGGTCCTTGTCACACCAATTAACTCAGATAATTCACGTTCTGCCGGAAGAATGGAGCCTGGAGGAAAACGGCCGTTCCATATACTCTCAATAATATACTCTTCCGCAAAACCTGCGGGACTTTGAGCCTTAATGACCATATTTTTATTATTCCAACGTGATTTTTTCAACTAATAATAGATGAAATTATATCAGAATACGCAACTTCAATATAGCTATACCCGTTATCTTTCAAGTTGCCTCTTTGTTGGCTGCACTCGCTCACCCCGGTCACATAGTTTGCTATGCTCCCGGGGATTCACTCCCTTGCCGTCGCGATGCATCTTGAAATCCATTGGGTATATGTAGTCTAGAAAGCGTAAAGGCGACCATGAAAAAAAGCGTACTAATGCTTAATTATACCTCATTTCCCTTAAAACATTCTGTATTAAAGCGTATTATTGTTTAAAGAACACAATTTTACGAATTTAGAGGAACTTTAATTGCAATGGAAACCAGTATCCTAAAAACAGCGGTAAAAAACTTTCTCGGCAACTCGCCAGATTGGTATAAGCTCGCTATCATCATCTTTCTCATCACCAACCCATTAATATTCTTCTTTATTAATCCATTTGTCGCAGGCTGGCTGCTTGTTATCGAATTTATCTTTACTTTAGCAATGGCACTTAAATGTTACCCGCTACAACCGGGTGGCCTGTTAGCAATTGAAGCGGTCATTATCGGCATGACCTCACCTCAACAAGTTGGTCATGAAATTGCTAATAACTTGGAAGTTGTACTGTTGCTGATATTTATGGTCGCAGGAATTTACTTTATGAAGCAATTACTATTATTTGCTTTCACTAAACTCCTGCTCTCCATAAAATCTAAGCGTATGCTTGCCTTAGCATTCTGCCTAGCCAGCGCATTCCTGTCAGCATTTCTTGATGCCCTGACCGTTATCGCGGTAGTTATTAGTGTTTCCCTTGGTTTCTACTCTATCTACAACAACTTCATTACGGATCAGCATGATGTAATTAACGCTAAATATGAAAATGATATTGATATAGCAAAAAAGAAACAAACTCTTGAACAGTTTCGCGCTTTTTTGCGCAGTCTGATGATGCATGCAGGTATAGGTACTGCACTCGGTGGTGTAATGACGATGGTAGGAGAACCACAAAATCTGATTATCGCCAAAAACGTTAATTGGGATTTTGTCACCTTCTTTATTCGCATGGCGCCAATTACCCTACCTGTCTTTCTCTGCGGGCTGCTAGTCTGTTTTCTGGTCGAACACTTTAAATTGTTCGGTTATGGTACAGAATTGCCAGAACGCGTCCGACAGGTATTGGAAGATTACGATAAAAAAACCAGCGCAAAACGAACACGTAAAGAAAAAGCACAGCTTATTGCTCAAGCGCTAATAGGTATATGGCTCATTGTCGCGCTGGCATTTCATCTGGCAGAAGTTGGTCTAATTGGCCTTTCAGTCATCATTCTAACCACGTCGTTCTGTGGCATTACTGAAGAACATGCACTGGGTAAAGCATTTGAAGAGGCACTACCATTCACGGCATTACTGACAGTTTTCTTCTCTATCGTTGCAGTCATCGTTGACCAACAACTGTTTACGCCATTTATTCAATTCGTATTACAGGTTTCTGAAACTTCTCAACTTTCCCTGTTCTATCTGTTTAATGGCCTGCTTTCATCAGTATCAGATAACGTGTTTGTCGGTACGGTTTATATCAATGAAGCAAGAGCTGCTATGCAAGAGGGCCTGATTTCACATAAACAATTTGAATATCTGGCTGTTGCGATTAATACCGGCACTAACCTGCCTTCCGTTGCAACACCTAACGGACAAGCCGCATTTCTGTTCTTGTTGACTTCGACATTATCACCATTGATTCGTTTATCTTATGGCCGCATGGTGATAATGGCATTACCTTATACCATTGTCATGACGCTGGTCGGTTTGCTGTGTGTAGAATTTCTGCTAATTCCAGTCACTGACATGATGGTTCATTGGGGCTTAATTGCTTTGCCATAACCAACCAATGCCGTATTGAGCAATGATTACGCTCAATACGGTTTTATTTTTCCTCGAAAAAGCCAGATTGACCTTAATTGACTTTTTTTGTTACCTGTAAATCGGCAAAATAGGCGCTCAATTGTTTATCTTAATCTGCATGGAAAAACGGAAATGATGCGATTTTTGAACCACTGTTCTCAAGGACGAAGCGCATGGCTGTTAATGATTTTGACAGCCCTGATACTAGAAAGCTCGGCATTATATTTTCAACATACGATGAAATTACAACCCTGCGTGATGTGTATTTATGAACGGGTTGCTCTGTTTGGTGTGTTGGGCGCTGGGATATTAGGTGTAATCGCACCAAAAACGCCGTTACGCTGGCTGGCTATTATTTTGTGGGCCTACAGTGCCTGGAGTGGCCTGCAACTCGCATGGGAACATACTATGATGCAGTTGCACCCTTCTCCATTTAATACCTGTGATTTCTTCGTAAACTTCCCTTCATGGTTGGCGTTAAACCAATGGCTTCCTTCTGTATTCGAAGCTACAGGTGATTGTTCAGTAAGACAGTGGCAATTCCTGACATTAGAGATGCCACAATGGCTGGTGGGTATTTTTGCCGCTTATCTGGTTATTGCTACGCTCGTATTAATCAGCCAATTTTTTATTCGTAAATAACTACCAACTCAGACAGGTGAAAATGATTGTCTTATGAATCAAATATATACCCTATGGATTTCAAGATGCATCGCGACGGCAAGGGAGTGAATCCCCGGGAGCATAGCAAACTATGTGACCGGGGTGAACGAGTGCAGCCAACAAAGAGGCAACTTGAAAGATAACGGGTATAGTCGCAGAATCATGCCTAAGGTTGCCTATAACCGGATATCCGAACGGCATGTTCCTGCTTGCTTAATTTCTACCTCAAATTGATGCACAGGAACCCTGCAATAATGCCCTTTCATCACAACGCTTACCATTTGCCAACTGGCAAACAGGTATTTGCGCCCCATTTAATTGTATTGCTAATGCAGGCAGACCACCTGCATAAAGACAGATTGCTCTAACATTATCTCTAAGAACAACTTCCGATTGAGAGTATTGTATCCCTTGATATAGGGTAGATGTTTTCCCTGCCTGGCTACTGCAACCCGCTAATACAGCAATGCCCAAGAACACGCCTAATAAGACTATCTGGAATCCTTTCTTATTACTGGCATTTAACATATTTTTTCTCCAGAAAACGATTCAGGGAAAACAGGAACACCGTTAATTGTTAATTAATGTGCACTGCTGTTAGAAAGCAGATTTATTACCATCACACCGGCAACAATAAGAGCCATACCTAAAATAGCCGCCCAATCCAGCTTCTGCTGATATAAAAATATCGCGGCAACAGAAACCAGCACAATACCCAAGCCAGACCATATGGCGTAAGCAATTCCTAGTGGCACAACTTTGACCACCTGGGATAGCCCCCAGAAAGCGATGCCGTATCCAACAATGACCAGTATAGACGGGAATAATTTACTGAACCCATCAGAGGCTTTTAACGAAGCCGTTGCTATAACCTCAGCAACAATTGCCATTGCTAAATATACAAATCCATTCATATCCTTACTCTCTATAGTAGAAAAAACAAAGCGACCAAAATTAATAGACAAAAACGGATTGAATCTATCACAAACGCTTTAAGGTGTAACGTAACAAAATTGATATATTTCGTTCCTTAAATCCAATTCAAACCTTATTTACCCCCAGTTCAAGAAGTACCGCTCAGGCAGGAAAATCGCTGGGGAGATTTTACAGAGAATATGGAAAAGTGCTAACGATAGGTTCCAGCTTTGAGATTTAGATCAGAATCATTCGTACGATAACCTTTAGGATTTGTAAGAAAACATAGCACTGTAGAATTAAAAACGTGTACATTTATAAGATAAAAATAATCTTATCATTTGATTAAGCAATGATGGTGATGAAATGATAAGAAAGTTACGTTGTCCAACGTTGAGTCAACATGTTAAACACCACTACGGAAGCAAATAGAGTATATGAAAAGAAACATTCAACCCAGTTTCTGTATCGTACAACAACCCAGAGGATTAGTCGCTATTTACAAGATAAATTAGCGTAACATCAATAAAATCATTGAATTATATACATGCTATTAACTGGAAAAAATTAACCTGATAATAAATACATGCACCAATAATCTTACAGTTTTATGCAAAGTTTATCTTCCAGTTTAATTCATTGAATAAAAATATATTTCATTACCATTAATATAGGTGGGACACGCTTTTTTATATCAATGGCAATGTAGTTATTTGAAAAATACACTTACATTCCAACAAAAATATAAGCGTATAAACTGTATTTATCAATAAACCATCTCATCCCAAATGAGATATCCTGATGTTCCCGCCATATGATGTCGACAAGTAATATTAGCATACTGAACTGAAACAACCTCCTCCGGCTGACCATTATTATCATTAATAACATGCGGATAATTAACATTTAAATCACAAATTCTTGTCCCAGTGAGCAAGATAGAATAAAAAAGTTCTTGTGAACCTATTGAAGAGGTCCGATAAATATCAAATGTCAGTTCCAGCTTTTCACGGTTAGCAGCCGCTATCATTAGCAATGGGGAAGATTTATCTAATAATTTAATAAAGTTTACCGGCTGATAATTGACATGCTGAGCGACAGTCAAACCATGATTGAATTGCAACACCATAATTTTATTTTCAAATCCATTCTGATACCGGTTACCAATAGAATCTAAAGTTGAACATCCTTGAGAAATAAGCCCCTGAGATTCACCTTTTATCGTCACATAAATCATATTTGCCATATTACACCTTAATTAACTTACCTTAATTAATTTACCTTATGTTCAATTCCCCATTTTGAGTTATTTTTCTTCGATTTCAATAAGAGAATTGTAATGAATCGTTAAGTATCTTATATAAATGTAAATATTGAAGGCTCGTAGTCAGGCCAAAGATAATAAAAAATTTTCATCACTATTTCTATCCTTTAGTAAAGAAAAAAACGTAAATTAATCAATATTACCAGACAAAACCAGATTGAATTTATACATCACTTAACCCCCTATAAATTCTTACTCCGTAGAGATTAGAAACCCGTTTGCTATATGTTGAAGATAATCCGATTATCTGATTAAGTTATGTCATCTAACGTCAGGCCAACATGTTAAAAGCTACCACAGGAACAAATAGAGTATTATGAAAAGAAACATTCAACCCGGTTTCTGTGTCGTACAGCAACCTGGAGGATTGAGTTTTCAGGCAAGTCTGTTATTCAGCCATTCAAATAGCGAAGCGGCCCGGTATTTTATGGCATTAAATGCAAATTACCGATTCCTGCAACCGGGACAAATCCTGCTGGTTGCAGATCCAGATTCCTATAATCCGCCACACATAATACAGCTATTAAAGCAATCTCAGTATGAAGTAAACCGATCCATTTCAAGTTTACCCAATGAATACGCGGCATTTTTGCATCGTCATTTTGGTCTGTTTCACTATGTGCTGGATCAGGGAGGAACTTTGGTTGGTACCGCTTCATCTCTGGGTAACTCTTATTTCTCCCAAATTAAAAAAAATCTGTCAAAATTACAGAAGCTTTATCAAAAAGAATATCGGCTAAATGGGCTAAACCGAAAATATGTCAGTCCCGAGTTTTATGTAGAAAGACAATTGATTATGGGTAACCTAAAGGGATTATTGAATAAAGTTGGCCGACTCTCTTTGAAAATCGACCAACATCCTAATCTAAAGCATGCGCTAAAGTTATCAACTAAAGCCATTGCTCATCAATGGGATAAAGTCGGAGTTGGCGCAATAAAGGGATATAGTCAAACAATTATGCAAAGTGAAAAAATGGTTAAATGGATGAAATATGGTGGCTGGGTTGCAATCGGCTTAGATTTTACTGATACCACCGGGCAAGTTATTGATGCCTGTAATTATGGGCAAACAGGGAAATGTGAGAAAGTAGCTATCAAAGAATATAGTAAATTTGCTGGGAGAACTGGAGGAGGAATTATAGGGGGAATAGGTGCTGGAACAGCAGCAGGTGAAATTTGTCTAGCATTGGGTATAGCATCAGCTCCTGCCGGAGGCGCCGTTGGATGGATATGCGTAGCTGTCGGTAGTGTAGTAGGTGGAGTTGCTGGAAGCACCGCAGGAGAGTTTTTAATCGATAAAATAGTAAGTGAATAACATGAGTATCCTAATTAATACAATTAACTTTCTCATGATTTCTTTATTTTTAGTTAGTCTGTTTTTGCTACTATTTTTATTCTTTTTTTATGGGATAAAGAAAGCATTCTTCGCAGAAATCAGAGAAAAATATACACAAAAAGGATTTTTTATACCACAAATTATATATGTAATATCGTTTTCTGGTTTTTATGGTAGTTATTATTTGTCCTGTTTCTTTTACCAAATAATAACCAAAAAAAAGACTATAATATCTCGTGCTTATATAGGTAATTCCATACCGGAAGAAGCATATGAGTTTGCAAACAGTATACCTAAAAAACTTGCTTCAATAATAATTATATATTATTATTTATTTTCTATTTCCATATTTTCATTCACCTTAAGCAGTATACTTATCTTGTTATACAAGTATTTAACGAATACATAAAACACACCCTATTAATTAAAATACCAATAGGAAATTAACATGAACAGATCAACTATTGCCATCATGCTTATTTTTTATATTTTATTTATTATTTTCTTAGTTGTATCAATAGCCATTTATAAAATAAACCAAAGAAAGATGGACAAGATCATTGAATTATATATAGAAGAAGGATTTTATTTACCAATAGGAATAACAATACAACGCTTCGGAAAGATGCGTGATCAGTTTCAAGTCGTTATGTTTTTCTACAGGTTGTTAACTGGAAAAAAAATGAAAACAAATCATCCTGATAGCAAATATATGCACCAAGAATCTTATGACTTTATTCAAAATCTACCCTCCAGCTTAACGCATTGGATAAAAATATATATCATTACCACTTATATAGGTATAGCATTTTTTCTCATATCAACAATAATAATCTTAATTCAAAAAGATTATTACTCGTGCTAAACCTATTTAAGAGTTTCAATAAACATTGAATATCAGTTCCAGTTTTTCACGTGTTAGCATCCGCTATCATTAGCAATGGAGAAGATTTATCTAATAATTTAATGAAGTTTACCTGCTGATAATTGACATGCTGAGCAACTGTCAGCCCATGATTAAATTGCAACACCATAATTTTATTTTCAAATCCATTCTGATACCGATTACCAATAGAATCTAAAGTTGAACATCCTTGAGAAATAAGCCCTTGATTTTCGCCTTTTATCGTCACATAAATCATATTTTCCATACTACACCTTAATTAATTTACCTTATATTAAATTTCTCATTCTGAGCTATTTTCCTTTAATTTCAATAAAATAATTGTAATGAATCGTTAAGTATCTTATATAAATGTAAATATTGGAGGCTTGTAGTCAGACCAAATATATAAATAAATCTCTTCCACTATTACTATCCTTTAGCATAGAAAAAACCGTAAATTAATCAATATCAACAAACAAAATCAAATTGAATTTATACATCATACCTCCCATGAATTCTCACTCTGTAGAGATTAGCAACCCATTTATCTACATATTGAAGATAATCCGATTATCTGATTAAGTTATGTTACCTAACGTTGAACCAACATGTTAAAAGCTACCACAGGAACAAATAGAGTATTATGAAAAGGAACATTCAACCCGGTTTCTGTGTCGTACAGCAACCTGGAGGATTGAGTTTTCAAGCAAGTCTGTTATTCAGCCATTCAAATAGCGAAGCGGCCCGCTATTTTATGGCATTAAATTCAAATTACCGATCCCTGAAACCGGGACAAATCCTGCTGGTTGCAGATCCAGATTCCTATAATCCGCCACACATAATACAGCTATTAAAGCAATCTCAGTATGAAGTAAACCGATCCATTTCAACTTTACCCAATGAATACGCGGCATTTTTGCATCGTCATTTTGGTCTGTTTCACTATGTGCTGGATCAGGGAGGAACTTTGATTGGTACCGCTTCATCTCTGGGTGACACTTATTTCTCCCAAATTAAAAAAAAATTTGAAAAAATTACAGGAACTTTATCAAAAAGAATATCGGCTAAATGGGCTAAACCGAAAATATGCCAGTCCCGAGTTTTATGTAGAAAGACAACTGATTATGGGTAACCTAAAGAAATTATTGAATAAAGTTGGCCGACTCTCTTTGAAAATCGACCAACATCCTAATTTAAAACACGCGCTAAAGTTATCAACCAAAGCCATTGCTCACCAATGGGATAAAGTCGGGGTTGGCGCAATAAAGGGATATAGTCATATAGTTACCCGCAGTGCCAAAATGGTCAAATGGATGAAATATGGTGGCCGAATTGCCATTGGCCTGGATTTTATTGATACCACCGGGCAGGTTATTGATGCCTGTAATTATGGGCAAACAGGGAAATGTGAAAAAGTGGCTATCAAGGAATATAGTAAATTTGCTGGTAGGACAGGAGGAGGAGCAGGTTTTGCGTATGCTGGTGGAATTGCCGCGGGCGCAGCATGTGTTGCTCTTGGTGCTGTAACTGATGGCTTAACTGCCGGACTTTGCATGGCAGGCGGCGGTCTTGCCGGTGGTTATATTGGCAGCAAAGGAGGAGAATTGTTCCTCGAATTTATTGTTGAATATTCAATGGGGTTTTAATATGAATAGAGTCACTTTTATCATTTTACTTATTTCTTGCGCTTCTTTTATTGGTTTTTTCATTATATCAGCAGCTATTTACAAAATAAATCAAAAAAAGATGGATAAAATTATTGAATTATATATGGAAAAAGGGTTTTGTTTATCATCAGGAGCATATATAGGGCATTTTATGGGTATTCACGGTCAATTTTATACTGCCGCATTTTTCTATAGATTATTAACAGGAAAAAGAATAAGAATAAATAAACCTAATAGTAAATATATGCCAAAAGAGTCTTACGATTTTATTCAAAATTTACCCCCCAATTTAACTCACTGGATAAAAGCATGTTTCATTACCATCAATATAAGTGTTGCATCCTTCATTATATCAATGGCAATATACTTATTTCAAAAATACGTTTAACTATATAGGTGGAATATTCCTCTTTATATCAATGGCAATGTTCTTATTTGAAAAATACATTTAAATTTAAACCTAACTAAAAATACGCGATAAGATTTGGAGGTCATATTGGGAATAAAAATAGAAAATAAATGGGCAAATCTTTTTCCGGAGATTAATATGCACAGGATAATTCCTCTTATTGTTATTATCTCTTAATCAGTTTATTATTTTTCACTATTGGGATAGTATTTCTTACATATGACAAATATATCTTGCCGTTCTTTAATTAGGAATTTTTCAGAAGAATTCTTAATTAGAAAGGCTACAGGCAGCTATGGATTTGAGAAAACCGAGGAATTTATTGTAGATTTGTTTATAGGAAATTAATTATGAACATGTTAGATTTGATAATGACAATATGTCTTTTTTTATCTCTTTTATTTTTGATTATATCAATAGCCATTTACAAAACAAATCAAAAAAAGATGGATAAAATTATTGAATTATATATAGAAGAAGGACTTTATTTACCAACAGGCATAATGATACAACGCTTCGGAAGGATGCGTGATCAGATTCACGTCGTTTTGTTCTTCTACAGGTTGTTAACTGGAAAAAAAATGAAGATAAATCAGCCTGATAGTAAATATATGCACCAAGAATCTTATAACTTTATTCAAAATCTACCCTCCAGTTTAACGAATTGGATGAAAACATGCATCATTACCACTTATATAGGTGCAGCATTTTCTCTCATATCAACAATAATAATCTTAATTCAAAAAGATTATTAATCGTGCTAAATGGATATGCGTGGCTGTCGGTAGTGTAGTAGGTGGAGTTGCCGGAAGCACCGCAGGAGAGTTTTTAATCGACAAAATAGTAAGTGAATAACATGAATATCTTAATTAATACAATTAACTTTCTCATGATTTCTTTATTTTTAGTTAGTCTGTTTTTGCTACTATTTTTATTCTTTTTTTATGGGATAAAGAAATCATCCTTCGAATAAATCAGAGAAAAATATACACAAAAAGGATTTTTTATACCACAAATTATATATATAATATCGTTTTCTGGTTTTTTGGCAGTTATTATCTATCCTGTTTCTTCTACCAGATAATAACTAGAAGAAAGACTATAATATCTCGTGCTTATATAGGTAATTCCATACCGGAAGAAGCATATGAGTTTGCAAAGAGTATACCTAAAAAACTTTCTTCAATAATGATTATATATTATTTTTTGTTTTCTATTTCTATATTTTCATTCACCTTAAGCAGTATACTTATCTTGTTATACAAGTGTTTGACGAATACATAAAACACATCCTATTAATTAAAATACCAATAGCATGAAAAGATCAACTCTTGTCATCATGCTTATTTTTTATATTTTATTTTCTTAGTTGTATCAATAGTTATTTATAAAACAAATCAGAGTAAGATGGATGAAATTATTGAATCATATATAGAAAAAGGACCTTATTTATCAGCAGGTGTAAAACTGGACCGTTTTTTGGGTGTTTATGATCAATTTCAAATTGCTTTATTTTTTACCAATTGCTAATCGGTAAAAAAATGAGCGGAGGCTCTGCTCCGCTTTTCGCTTAACCTGTCCATTACCTGTATATTTTACTATTTTAATGGTCAAACCCATTCGAATTCATCACAAATAAATCTTTTCATCATCTCCCCCTCTCTTATTCAGCAGATACCAATAAAGGTTCACATAATAACAACCCCATTTGTCATGGGTACATGGCTCACTGGTTTTTTATCAAATTGATGTCATTTAACATGATATAAATTTATATCATCTAACGTGATAATAGTTCGATTGAACCCCTAGTTCAACAAATTTAACAACCAGCTATCCCTAGTTTTACAGCAACAATAATAGCCTTGATTCAAAAACTTTATTCATTGTACTAAATCAAGAAGCTCGATCTAAATAACAGTTAAACCATGATTGAATTGCAACACCATAATTTGATTTTCATCTCCATTCTGACACCGGTTACCAATAGAATCCAGAGTATGCACGCTCTTCATCTTCGACAACAGAAAAAGCTATCAATTCACTAGCATTAACAGGTAAAAATGAGCGGAATCTATCGCAAACTCTTTTAAGGTGTCAGGTAATAAAAATGGTATACTCCACCCCCTAAATCCCATTTAAACATTATCTACAGAGTGTCCGTGGTGGATCAGAAACAACAATATAATCTGAACAAATTACAAAAGCGTTTACGCCGTGATGTCGGTCAAGCAATCGCTGATTTCAATATGATTGAGGAAGGCGATCGTATTATGGTCTGCCTTTCTGGTGGTAAAGACAGCTATACCCTGCTATCTATCCTGCAAAATCTGCAAAAAAGTGCTCCGGTTAATTTTTCACTTGTTGCAGTTAATCTGGATCAGAAACAACCCGGTTTTCCTGAGCATATCCTTCCCGCTTATCTGGATGAACTGGGTGTCGAATATAAAATTGTCGAAGAAAATACTTATGGCATAGTGAAAGAGAAAATACCCGAAGGTAAAACAACGTGTTCACTCTGTTCGCGTCTACGCCGTGGCATCTTATATCGTACAGCCACTGAGTTGGGCGCAACGAAAATTGCATTAGGCCATCATCGTGATGATATTTTGCAAACTTTATTTCTCAACATGTTTTACGGTGGCAAACTAAAAGGTATGCCGCCAAAGTTGATGAGTGATGATGGTAAACATATTGTCATTCGCCCTCTTGCCTATTGCCGTGAGAAAGATATTGAGCGCTATGCAACCGCCAAAGCATTCCCAATCATTCCTTGTAATCTCTGTGGTTCACAACCCAACCTGCAACGTCAAGTTATCAAGGATATGTTACGGGAATGGGATAAGCGTTATCCGGGCAGAATTGAAACCATGTTTCGTGCGGTACAAAATGTCGTTCCATCGCATCTCAGCGATTTTAATCTATTCAATTTTAAAAATATCACTCACGGCAACGAAGTGATTGATGGCGGAGATCTCGCTTTTGACCGCGAAGAATTACCCATACAACCCGTTGTTGATATAGAAGATCAACCCGATTATCAATCAGAACGGCTGGATATCATTGAAGTCAAATAGTTATACCCTATGGATTTCAAGATGCATCGCGACGGCAAGGGAGTGAATCCCCGGGAGCATAGATAACTATGTGACCGGGGTGAGTGAGTGCAGCCAACAAAGAGGCAACTTGAAAGATGACGGGTATATTCTTAACCATACCGCTCTGGATATATCTCAGAGCGTTAATTTCTGCTTCTCTTTCACTTTCGTCTTGATTTTTATTTATTTTCCTAAAGCAACAAATGAAAAATAAAAAAAGCCGACATTAGAAATTAATATCGGCACAAGAATGGGCAATTATTCTGTATAAAGACTTATGTGAGAAAAACTACAATTACGGAGAACAACGTTCATCGCTTAACGTTGTTTTCACCTGCGAGAGTTATCATGCCTCAATGACGACTGGTGAATATTGATATATCTCAAATTAAGGGCTAGTTTTAGTAACACTTCTCCGTAGTTATGTTTCATATCTCCAAATAACTATTTAATTTTCATAGCCATTTACTTCTTTTTAACCACCAGGCAACAAATATAATCAATCCCAATAACAGCAAACAAAAAATACTAAAACCCAGATGGTTTTCATTACCAGGAATACCGCCAAGGTTGACACCAAATAATCCAGTCAGGAATGTTGTCGGTAAAAAAATCATGGCAAATAATGACATAGTATAAGTACGACGGTTCATCGCATCCGCCATCATAGATGTAATTTCATCTGAAATAATCGCTGTGCGAGCAATACAACCATCCAAATCATCCAACTCTCTTCCCAAGCGGTCAGCTATTTCCTGCATTCGATGACGATCTTCATCACTCATCCAGAGTAATCTTTCATTGGCAAGACGAGCAAATACATCTCTTTGAGGAGCCATATAACGGCGCAGAATAATCAATTGTTTACGCAGTAAAGCCAACCCACCCCGCCCCGGTATCCGTTGCTCAAGAATCATATTCTCAAGCTCAATAAGGTTGTCATGAAGATCTTCAATAAAATTACCCACTTCATCGGTTATTGCATCAGCTATTTCAACCAACCAGTGCCCGGTCGTTTTCGCGCCTATCCCATTCTGTAAATCACTCAGTACCTGTTCAAGTGAATGAACTTTACGATGGCGACTGGAAACGATAATTTCAGCATTAATATAAATACGGAACGTTACCAGTTGATCGGGACGTTCACTTTTATTGCTATTAATTGTCCGCAGCGTGATCATCGTACCATCTCCGGTACGAACTATTTTTGGTCTAAAACTCTCTCCGGCCAGCCCCTTTTTGACTGTTTCTGGTAACAGATCCGTGTCCATTATCCAGCGATAACTTTTGGGATTGTGGTAATCCAGATGTTGCCAGAAAGGTTGAGCTGGTGTGGCTAATCCATTCATGTCAATCGGCGTCATGCCGCCTTGACCATCAAACTGACAAGCATAGACTGCATCAGCCTCTTTCAATGATGAACCATAAATGGTCTCCACATCCAGCTCCTTACCCTTAGTGCTTAATTATGTACATAGTATGGCTATATGCCACGTCTTCAGGATTGGTGATCGGGTATCCTTTTAACCAAGGTTTTATCAACCTGCCGTTAGTGTATTGATAAATCGGTGCAATAGGCGCCTGTTCAGCAATCATTTGCTCCGCTTTGTTATAGTCATCGTTTCTTAAAGCATCATCTGTTCGCAAACTAGCAGATTTTAGTAATTTGTCATAATTTGCCTGATGGAATTTCGCAATATTGCCACTATGCGTTGACGTTAACAGGCTTAGAAATGTAGAAGGTTCGTTATAATCACCCACCCAAGATGCACGAATAACATCAAAATTACCCGTGTTACGGCTATCAATATAAGTTTTCCATTCCTGATTCATCAAACTTACTTGCACCCCCAGTTTTTTCTTCCACATAGAGGCAATAGCAATCGCAATTTTCTGATGGTTTTCGGAATTATTATAGAGCAGAGAAAGTTTCAGTGGATTGTTCGGCCCGTAACCCGCCGCTTGTAACAAAACTTTAGCCTGTTGGTCCAGTTCTGCCTGTGTATGTTGTTCCATGTCACTAAGCACAGGATGGAAACCCGCGGTCACATCCGGCGTAAAATGCCAGGCAGGTTTCTCTCCTGTCGCCAAGACTTTTTCCGCAATGACTTTACGGTCAATTGTCATAGAAAGCGCTTTACGCACTCTGGCATTATTCGTTGGCGCACGTTGGGTGTTAAAAGCGTAATAATAGGTCCCCAACTGATCCGGCGTATAGACTTGCCCAGGTAATTCATGCTGCAATTTTTTATACATATTTTTCGGAAAAGATTCGGTGATATCCAAATCATCCGCCAGATAACGTTTAGTCGCGTGTGATTCCTGATTAATTGGTACAAATGTGACTTTGGTCAGGACGGTTTTTTTATGATCCCAGTAATAAGGGTTTGGTGTCAGAACGATTTTTTCATTAACAATTCGATCATGTAATTTGAAAGCGCCATTCCCCACCAAATGACCAACTTTTATCCACTCTTTCCCATATTTTTCTACTATTTTCTTATTTACCGGATAGAGACTGAAATTCGCCGTCAGATTGGGAAAATAAGGCACAGGCCGGTTTAATGTCACCTTTAATGTGTGCTTATCAATGGCCTCAACACCCAGTTTTGCCGGAATTAATTTACCATCAATAATTCCCTGAGCATTCTCGATACCCGCTAGTGCGGCAAACCAAGCAAAAGAAGAGGTATTAGCCGGCGTGACCAACCGCTGCCAACTATACACAAAATCTGTCGCAGTAACGGGTTCGCCGTTTGACCAACGAGCATCAGAACGCAAGGTAAAAAACCAAGTTTTGTTGTCTGCGGTTTTCCACGCTGTTGCGACGCCGGGAATGGCCTTGCCATACGCATCCTGATTCACTAACCCTTCAAACAGATCACGCTGAACTTGCGCTTCTGTCAAACCCACGGCATTCATCGGGTCTAAGGACGCCGGTTCGTCTTTTAGATGACGCACCAATTCCTGTTTGTCATTAAGCTGAGTGCCAGCAGGAACTTCTGCAGCGAAAACAGAAACGGAGATAAGAGAACTATTGATAAGTAGTGCACAAGAAATCAGATTCAAATAACGCATAAGATAATAATCTGCCCTGTTATAAAATAAATATCCCAATACTAAATTATAAGCCATTGTCGAAATGACACAATCAGACAATTTTACTCTCACAAGCACTATTTTTGATGGGCAAGCGCCAAATATTCTTCTACACTGGGCAATCGTGGTTCATTTATCAGAGGAAGAAAGCTATGACACAAACAGTAAAATTTCAAGGCAATGATATCGCCGTAAGCGGCCAGTTCCCAAAATCAGGGGAAAAAGCGAAAGATTTTACTCTGACAGCCAAAGATCTCTCCGATGTCTCTCTTAGCCACTATGCCGGAAAAAGTAAGGTGCTGAATATTTTCCCAAGTATCGATACCGGTGTTTGTGCGGCATCAGTACGTAAATTTAATCAGGTAGCGAATGATTTGGAAAATACCGTCGTACTGTGCATTTCTGCCGACCTGCCTTTTGCTCAGTCCCGTTTCTGTGGCGCGGAAGGGTTATCAAATGTCGTCACGCTGTCTACCTTGCGTGGCGGTACTTTCAGTGAAGATTATGGCGTTGCCATCAGCGATAGTCCTCTGAGTGGTCTCACAGCCCGTGCAGTCATTGTGCTTGATGAAAGCGATAACGTGATTTATAGCCAACTGGTTGATGAAATCACTAATGAGCCAGATTACGATAGCGCACTGGCCGCACTGAAATAAATCCCATGATTTGTATAATGCCCACTTCCGGTGGGCATTATTTTATTCATCACCATCCGGCTCATATTCAGTAGCATGCTTCCTGCTACTCAGACCATATTCTCTCAATTTATTGGCAATCGCAGTATGCGATACCCCAAGACGTTTAGCCAGTTTACGCGTACTGGGATAGTGCCGATAAAGACGCGTTAACACCGAACGTTCAAAACGTTTACTGATTTCATCCAGAGAACCATTGAACACATCTTCACTAAAAGAAACCTCTGTTTCAAACTCTGGCAGTTGTATATCCCGCGGCGTCAGCTCCATATTTTCAAGCTGAGTCAGCGCCCGATAGATGGCATTTTGTAACTGCCTTACGTTACCGGGCCAACTGTAACTCGTCAGAAAGTGGGGAAGTTCAGGGGACAATTTCGGTTTCAGTACTCCCTGTTCTTCAGAAAAACGCTCAATAAAATACTCCACCAGCGGCATAATATCTGCTTTACGATCACGCAACGGCGGGAGTGTAATCGCCAACACATTAAGACGATAATAGAGATCTTCGCGAAATTCCCCTCGCTGCACCAATTCAACCAGATTTTTTTGTGTAGCACAGATAACTCTGACATTCACTTTGACTTCATTTTCTTCCCCTACTCGGCGGAAAGTACCATCATTCAGAAAACGCAGTAGCTTAATTTGCATCTGTGGCGACATTTCACCGATTTCATCCAGTAAAACAGTGCCTCCATTAGCCTGCTCGAAGAAACCTTTCTTTCCTTCAATCGCATTCGGATAAGCGCCGGCAGCATAGCCAAACAGTTCACTTTCTACTACATCATCCGGCATCGATGCGCAGTTCAACCCCAAAAAGGGCTGTTTTCCGCGTAAGCTGTGAAAATGACAGGCTTTTGCCAGAATATCTTTGCCAGTTCCTGTCTCACCAATCAGCAACAGTGGCGCATCCAGCATTGCCATTTTACGGGCCTGCTCAATAATCTGA
The DNA here is from genome assembly GCF_042879355.1 of Photorhabdus sp. RM71S. Classification (NCBI taxonomy): domain Bacteria; kingdom Pseudomonadati; phylum Pseudomonadota; class Gammaproteobacteria; order Enterobacterales; family Morganellaceae; genus Photorhabdus; species Photorhabdus sp. RM71S. The sequence continues at coordinate 192,452 of NZ_JBHFKV010000001.1, forward strand.
GTCATTTTTGGGCTAACAGCGATAATCGCCTTAAACTCACTACCATCATTGACAGTCAGTTTTTTCAGCTGATTCCCTATTCGAGCGGCAGATTTGAGCATAATCACTGTGCCAACACATTGCATTTTCTGCTTTTCATCCATCAGCTGAATAGGAGTAATATCCATCAGGTAGTCCAGACCTTTGAGAGTTATCCTTTCCACTCGTTGCTGGATATTTTTATTTTCAAACCAGCGCGAAAAGTTATAACCGCTGATAAACTGCCCAATAGGTTTTTGATAAGTTTGTTCCTCACTAACACCAAACAGCTTAAACACCGCGGAGTTAGCAAGCTCAATATTTCCTTTCAGATCAACTGAAAAAACAGGCTCAGGCAAGGATTCCAACAGTGCACACATCGCTTTGTGTTCTCTTTCTGAAGGCATAAAAGAGACGGTACGAACATCAATAACACCATTAATACGGCGAATTTCTGCCATCAATTTACGAAATACATTGAAATCAACTTGTGAAAAATTAAGGTAAATCCGGCCGATTTGAGATATTTCTATCCCTTTTAAATCAATATTCTCTAATACCAGTAGATCGAGCAGTTCACGGGTCAGCCCAATTCGATCATGGCAAGCAACTTCTAAGCGCATCTGTTTTGACCTTATTTACACTAATGCATATAATTTTTTAAAATACTACTCTCTACAATTATGCATATGAAGCATTCTGTCAGTAAAAATTGACCAGACTCCAGTTTTTTAATGTCGCAAATAACACAGTATTTGAAACTTTCACTAAAATAAACAAATCCTAAGATTGATTATAAAACAAATTAATAAAATAACGTAAAATATTGTCATTATCTGGATATTTTGTGCGTTCATATAGAATTAAAGTATATATCATTTAATTAACTATATTCTTAGACTTATTTGGCAGGATATTCTTAAGTTGAGTGATTAGCTGACGACGGAAATCTCCTAATTTAGGTTTATCACCTTCTATCCAAGGTAATGGCCTACATAATTCCATCGCTTTAATACCCAACCGGGCGGTCAGTAAACCTACACCGATCCCTTGAGCGGCTCTGACAGAAAGACGCGCAGCGATATCCTGCGATAACCAATCCATACCCACTTCCCGCACCACTTCTGAAGCACCAGAAAAAACAATATTCAGTAGAACAAGACGGAAGAGCCGAATACGACTGAAATATCCCAGTTCAATACCATATAGAGCTGCAATACGATTAATTAGCCGGATATTACGCCAGGCAATAAATGCCATATCGACAATGGCCAACGGGCTAACTGCTATCATTAATGCCGATTCCGCAGCACAGCGGCTGATTTCAGCCTTGACTTGAGAGTCCAAAACAGGTTGAACCCATTTACTGTACAACACCACCACTTCACGATCGTTATGTGTATCATGTAAAGCGGCCCACCAGCGCTGTAACGCCGGATTATGCTGTTCGATACCCGCCTGACTTGCCAACTTCTCACAAAATTCCCGCCCTTTACCCACGCCATGATGCTGCAATAACGCTCTTGCCGTATCGCGTTCCTCAGACCGCATTCTTAGCCGATAAAGACGATGCCACTCATTGACAAGAGAACCTATTCCCGCAAAGACAATCATGCCCCCGGCTGCCGCTACACCTAATGCACTCCAATCCTGTTGCTGCCATGATTGATAAATCCACTGCACAAACTGAGCAACAGCACTCACCCCCAATAACATCAGAGAACCATATACCATTCTACGCCAGCAACTACGCTTAGGTTTCAGTGCTGCATTAACTATCCCTTCTACCTGACCTTCGCGTTCTTCAGCCTCAAGTTCCGGTGAAGCAGGACAAAAATTCGCTGTGTCTTTTTCATTAAAGATCTGAGCAGGCTTTAAAACCGGCTCTTGTGGCCCCGATAAGGATTCTGCAAAGTCAATTCTTGGCTTCAAGGGTTCCGTCATTTCACTTTATCTCCCACTAAAAATTCCAGCACGGTATCCAACCGGATATGAGGCAATGGTGTATCAACATTTACCGGACAAGGGCTAAACTCTTCGAAAGAGAAACCCTGTTTTTGCCAGAAGTTATCCTCAGGTAAACGCCGTGGCACCTCTCCGGGAAAAAATGTCAGCGGTTTACCATCTGTAAGCCGATATCCTTTCAACGCCGGAATACTTTCACCATTGTGTTCAATCACGCCACTTTCTGTCGCTCGTACCGACGCCAGGCCAACACAATCCATGCTGATACCTTCAAAAACCGCATTTTGTCTGGCTTCCTGAATCAATTGCTGGAGTAAAGAAACCAAATTAGCATGCTGATCTGCGGTAACGTGATCGGCTTTACTGGCAGCAAACATTAATTTATCAATGCAAGGGGAAAACAGGCGACGGAAGAGCGTTCGTTTACCATAATGAAAACTTTGCATTAATTGTGTCAGCGCCAAACGCATATCATTAAATGCTTGTGGTCCACGGTTTAATGGCTGTAAACAATCTATCAACACAATCTGCCGATCAAAACGTAGAAAATGCGCTTTATAAAACCCTTTCACCACCGACTGGCAGTAATATTCAAAGCGCTGACGCAGCATACCGATATTCGTGTGTCTATCTGCCTGAGCAAATCGTGACTCAGTGATATTGTTGATATCCGGCCACGGGAAAAATTGTAAAGCCGGAGCACCCATCATATCACCGGGCAGAACAAATCTCCCCGGCTGAATAAAATGTAAACCTTGCTCTTTGCATTTAGCCAAATATTCCGTATAAGCCTGAGCAATAGCAGCCAACAGATTCTCATCTGCGGGTGCCAGTGGATCGCACTGTTTACAAAGTTCCAACCAAGGTTTTGCCCATACAGCTCTTTGTCCCTGCAATAAGCTATTCATCTGGTGTGACCATGTTAAATAACTTTGCGCCAACATCGGTAGATCCAACAGCCATTCGCCGGGATAATCCACAATTTCCAGATATAACGTGGCAGTTTCTTTAAAATGGCGCAGCAGAGAATCCCCAGAACGGTAACGAAGTGCCAGACGGATTTCACTGACACCCCGCGTCGGAGTCGGCCAGGCTGGCGGTGTGCTGTAAAGTGCGGTCAACCCTTCATCATAAGTAAAGCGAGGAACGCCCAAATCACGTTGTGGAACCCGTTTTACACCCAACAAGCGACCGTCACGCACAGCAGAAAATAGCGGCAACCGGGCACCGCTATGGAGGTTAAGTAACTGATTAACCAAAGATGTGATAAACGCTGTTTTACCACTATGACTTAATCCTGTTACAGCTAACCGTAAATGGCGATCCATCCCACGATTAACCAACGCAGTTAATTCATTTTGTAGCCGTTTCATGTCTCTCCTGTGATAAATATGACGATCAGGCAATACCCGTTGCATCATTTAACTTTTCCTGCAACTCGTGCTGGCAGGGCTTCACGCTGACGCTACATCTCTTGTTTAGCCAACTTATGAGAAACCCAAACCGTGTTAGGATCATCGGCTTCATTGAGGCCCTGTTTCACTTGTTCCCAGAACCAATTATCGTGTTCCGCCGCTTCATGAGTTCGTTTCAACACTAATGACCCCACAATTAGCCCAAGGCCTCCCTTAATTATTATCAAAGCTGCCTGAAACGACTGCGAACGCTGAACGTTTCTGAGGTGATATAACGCTCCATTTGGCGCAGACGAATCTCTCCCGATTTCAATTGATAATCGATTTCATTCAGCAAGTTTTGTACTGAAAAATGGTCCTCTTCGATATAACCCGTAGGTGCCGGATCAAGGACGAAAACCAGTACAATATAAGCAACAACCACAAAACCAAACAGGCCAAAGAAGAGTGACAATACCGCGATGACACGAATCAAACGTACTGGTACATCAAAATAATAGGCCAACCCAGCACAAACACCTTTAATTTTGCCCTTTTCGGGTATTCGATACAGTTTCCGGCGGTTACCATTCGACATTATGATTGCCTCCAATCAGGATGTTCCGCATCCAGAATATCTTCCAATGTTTTGATTCGTGCCTGCATATGTTGTACCCGCTCTGCCAGACGCTGAATTTCATTCTGATCTAACTGGCTTTGGTTTGAATTCCGGCTGTTATAATGCAACCACAACCAGATGGGTAACACAAAAAGTACAAAAATAGTCAGCGGAATGCCAAGAAATATAGAGCCCATCACTTTTCCTTAAATGGTTAGTTGAGTGCGCCAACACTTAATGTTGTTCTTTATTAGCATTTATTTTAGCCTTCATTGCCGCTAACTGCGCACTGATTTCATCGTCTGCTTTTAATTCAGCAAACTGTTGATCCAACGATTTTTGTTTTCCCATGCCCACGGCTTCTGCTTCCGCTTCCATATGATCGATACGGCGTTCAAATTGTTCGAAGCGAGCCATTGCCTGATCAATTTTACCGCTGTCTAGATGATGACGAACCTGTCGGGAAGAGGCGGCCGCCTGATGACGCAAAGCCAATGCCTGTTGTCTTACTCGGGTTTCGCTAAGTTTGTTTTCAAGCTCAACAATCTCCCCTTTCATTCTCTCAAGTGTCTCTTCCAGTATGGTTAATTCATGTTTCAATGTATCCACTAAAGCAGCCACTTTCTGCTTTTCAAGCAGGGCTGCCCGTGCCAAATCTTCTCTCTCTTTATTCAACGCCAGTTCCGCTTTTTCCTGCCAGTCGTGCATTTGTTGTTCACCTGCGGTAATGCGGCGAGATAACTGCTTTTTCTCTGCCAAAGCACGGGCGGAAGTTGAGCGAATTTCAACTAAAGTGTCTTCCATTTCCTGAATCATTAGACGAATCATTTTCTGCGGATCTTCCGCTTTATCCAGTAATGAAGAGATATTGGCATTCACGATATCAGCAAAACGAGAGAAAATACCCATAACAAATTATCCTCTTTGGTTAAGGTTGGTTAATACTATTCATGTCACTTCTATCCTATCAAGAGTCATGCCAACTTTTCATTTACTTTATTTCCATGAAATATAAAGAAATTTTTTTATTTAACTTTTTATCACAACGTAATAAAGTGGCTAAAATAACCAATTATCGGTGAAAATAACCATGAATGACGCCACAGAAAACCTATTGGGTGAAGCAAACAGCTTTATTGAAATTCTGGAGCAGGTATCCGCGCTGGCAAAATTAAACAAACCCGTTATCGTTATTGGGGAACGCGGAACCGGCAAAGAGCTGATTGCCCGCCGTTTGCATTATTTATCTCCCCGCTGGCAAGGCCCATTTATCTCCCTAAACTGCGCGGCTCTGAATGAAAATTTATTAGATTCAGAGTTATTTGGTCATGAAGCTGGCGCATTTACCGGTGCGCAAAAGAGGCACCAAGGAAGATTTGAACGTGCTGATGGAGGAACACTATTTCTTGATGAATTGGCAACCGCACCAATGCAAGTTCAAGAAAAGCTGTTGCGTGTCATTGAATATGGGCATCTTGAACGCGTTGGCGGCAGCCAATCATTACAAGTTGATGCTCGACTGATATGCGCGACCAATGATAATCTGCCCGCAATGGCAGCTAAGGGGCAATTCCGCGCTGATTTGCTCGATAGGCTGGCTTTCGATGTGGTTAAAATCCCACCATTGCGGCAAAGACAGCAGGATATCATGTTGTTAGCGCAGCATTTTGCTATTCAGATGTGCCGCGAACTTGATTTACCACTATTTCCCGGGTTCACTGACCAAGCAAGACAACAGTTACAGGATTACACGTGGCCCGGTAATATTCGTGAACTGAAAAATGTTGTGGAACGATCGGTTTATCGTCACGGCGAAAATTCTGCTCAACTTGATAATATTATTATTAACCCATTCGCCTCCACACCACATTTTATAGCCAATGATGATAGTAATGATTTATCTTCACAACTTCTGCCTTCACTACCAGTTAATTTGAAACAGTGGCAACATGACAGCGAACGACAATTAATAGCATTATCATTAAAAGAGAGCAGATTTAACCAAAGAAAAGCAGCAGAGAAACTACGACTGACCTATTATCAATTACGAGGCTTAATGAAGAAACATGATATCAACGTCGGCGATAAGTGATCCGGATTACAGATAAAAAAAAGCCAGCACCCGAGCTGGCTAAAAAACACTGGAAGCAATGTGAGCAATGTCGTGCCTTTCCTGAGATACAAAAACTGTTCCCCGGAAGTGCGATACAGATGATAATGGTTATCAATACGTTTTGCAAAGCACTTTATTGAGAATTTTTCTCATTATCATCCCCGCAGCGTTTTTTTGGGCTCAAGCGCGAATTGAGATACAATATGTCAATTCTAATTAATAACAGATGCCTTATATGCGCAGTTTGATTTATTGGATCATATTATCCCTTTCAGCTCCTGCTATTGCAGAAACAATAGCTATGCCTGAAAAAAATCCCCACGTTCCGACTGACATTCAGCAACAAGGGCTTATTTATTGCGTTAATGGCAATCTGAATACCTTTAATCCCCAACTGGCTAGCAGCGGCTTAACTGTCGATACACTGGCAGCACAACTCTATGAGCGCCTACTAGATGTAGACCCCTATACTTATCGTTTACTCCCTGAATTAGCCTCCCATTGGGAAATACTGGATAATGGTGCTACCTACCGTTTTTATTTGCGCCATAATGTCTCATTTCAATCAACAGACTGGTTTACTCCGACCCGTAACATGAATGCTGATGACGTCATTTTCAGCTTTAAGCGTCTGTTTGATAAGCAACACTATTATCACAACGTCAATGGCGGGCATTATCCCTATTTTGACAGCCTCCAACTGGCCGATTCTATTCAAAGTATCCGTAAACTTAATGAATATACGGTGGAGTTTCGCTTGAACGAACCAGATGCTTCTTTTCTTTGGCATTTGGCAACCCACTATGCCCCAATACTTTCACAAGAATATGGGCAACAATTGCATCAAATGAATCGCCATGAACAAATTGACTGGAAACCTGTCGGCACAGGCCCGTTTATGTTGGAAGATCATCGGACCAGACAATTTATTCGTCTGGTTCGTCATGATAAATACTGGAAAGGCAAACCACAAATGCGTCAGATAGTTATTGACGTCGGCGCCGGCGGCACCGGCAGGATGTCTAAACTTTTAACCGGTGAATGTGATGTATTAGCGTATCCCGCTGCCAGTCAGCTTACAGTTTTACGAGATGATCCTCGCCTGCGTCTGACTTTACGCCCAGGAATGAATATCGCTTATCTGGCTTTCAATACCAGCAAGCCACCACTTGATAAGCTACAGGTCCGGCAAGCCATTGCTTACGCTATTAATAACCAACGGCTGATGCAATCCATCTATTATGGTACGGCGGAAACAGCCTCATCAATTTTACCTCGGGCGTCATGGGCTTATGATAATCAAACTGAAATTACGGAATACAACCCAGAAAAATCCCGTAAAATGCTTAATGACCTCGGATTAAATGGCTTGCAATTGAGCTTATGGGTACCTTCCGCCTCTCAATCATATAATCCAAGTCCACTCAAAATGGCAGAACTGATTCAGGCCGATTTAGCACAAGTTGGTATTATCATGAGTATCAAACCTGTTGAGGGCCGCTTTCAGGAAACCAAACTGATGGATAAATCTCACGATATGACATTATCAGGTTGGTCAACTGACAGTAATGACCCAGACAGTTTTTTCCGTCCACTGTTAAGTTGTGCTGCTATCGCTTCACAGACAAATTTCAGCCATTGGTGTGAACCAACGTTTGATAAAATTTTGCGGGAAGCTTTGATTAACCAGCAATTATTATCCCGAATTAAGTATTATCATGCGGCTCAACAAGTCCTTGAGCAGCAATTACCTATATTACCATTAGCCTATTCTCTGCATTTACAGGCCTACCGTCATGATATTAAAGGGCTGGTACTCAGCCCATTTGGTAATACCTCTTTCGCTGGCGTTTATCGGGAAAAAGAGACTAATCGAATGAATCAGAAGGGTGACAAATGATTATTTACACTCTCCGTCGTCTGCTATTGCTGATTATTACCCTGTTTTTCCTGTCACTGATAAGCTTTAGCCTAAGTTACTTTACCCCCAATGCTCCACTCAGCGGGGCATCCCTATTTGATGCTTATATATTCTATTTCAACAGCTTATTACTATGGGATTTTGGCGTATCCAGCATTAATGGTGAACTTATCAGCGGACAACTACGGGAAGTGTTCCCCGCCACAATGGAGCTCTGTATTCTGGCTTTCTCTACCGCCTTACTAGTCGGCATCCCACTCGGGATTATTGCGGGAGTATGGCGTAACAAACCAGCAGATACTGTTATCATCTCCATTGCTTTAGTCGGATTTTCCATCCCGATTTTTTGGCTAGCATTATTACTGACTCTATTTTTCTCTCTTTATCTCGGCTGGCTACCCGTCTCCGGGCGCTTTAATCTGCTATATCAGATTGAACCTGTAACAGGTTTCTCATTAATTGATGCCTGGTTATCAAAATCACCCTATCGTAATGAGATGATCATTAGTGCCATGCAACACTTGCTGCTACCCGTTATTACACTCGCCGTTGCACCGACAACCGAAGTTATCCGGTTGATGAGGAACAGCACAGAAGAAGTTTTTGGTGAAAACTATATTAAAGCCGCCGCAACCCGTGGTTTATCAAGGCTGACAATTATCCGTCGTCATGTATTACACAATGCGTTGCCCCCTATCATTCCGAAACTAGGATTACAATTTTCCACCATGCTGACACTGGCAATGATGACAGAACTCGTATTTAACTGGCCGGGACTTGGTCATTGGTTGGTCAGTGCCATTCGTCAGCAAGATTATTCCGCCATTTCTGCCAGTGTTATGGTGATTGGCACACTGGTGATTTTTGTCAATGTTCTGTCTGATATTATTGGCGCAATGGCTAACCCTCTGAAGCATAAGGAATGGTATGCCCTTAGATAATTTTTATCGTGAAAAGAAAATGCCGTCACCGATAAAGGTCATCTGGCGCTTTTTCTATTCTGACATGTTGGCAATGATGGGGTTTTATGGGGTGCTGATTCTGATCGCCCTAAGTCTGTTTGGTAGCTATCTGGCCCCCTATAAGCTCGATCAACAATTTCTTGGTCATCAGTTGCTGCCACCTTCATGGTCATATCACGGTAATATCGCATTTTTTCTAGGTACCGACGATCTTGGACGCGACATTCTCAGCCGATTACTAATAGGTACAGCCTCTACATTCGGTTCAGCTCTGTTAGTCACTTTAGCAGCCGCTTTATGTGGTCTGATTATTGGCTGTCTGGCAGGCATGACACGAGGACTGAAATCCGCGGTGCTCAATCATATTCTCGATACATTACTCTCTATCCCATCACTATTGTTGGCAATCATTGTCGTCGCCTTTGTGGGCGCCAGTTTGCAGCATGCAATAATCGCTATTTGGTTGGCGCTATTGCCACGTATCGTTCGCACAGTTTACAGCGCCGTTCACGATGAGCTAGATAAAGAATATGTTATTGCCGCTCGCCTGGATGGCGCCTCTAATTACCACATTCTATGGTATGCCGTATTACCAAACATTACCGCCGCCTTGGTCAACGAGCTAACACGTGCCCTTTCTATCGCCATACTTGATATCGCTTCACTTGGTTTTCTTGATCTTGGCGCCCAGCTTCCCTCACCCGAATGGGGAGCCATGTTGGGCGATTCACTGGAGCTAATCTATGTTGCGCCCTGGACCGTTATGTTGCCCGGCGCGGCAATTATGTTCTGTGTCTTGTTAGTCAATTTATTAGGTGATGGATTACACCGAGCAATTAATTCCGGGGTGGAATAATGCCATTACTCGACATTCGCAATCTCACTATTGAATTTATGACTGCCAAAGGGCCAGTTAAAGCGGTTGATCGCGTCAGTATGTCACTGACAGAAGGCGAAATACGTGGTCTGGTTGGTGAATCCGGCTCAGGTAAAAGCTTGATTGCCAAAGCAATAAGCGGAGTCACTAAAGATAATCTCAAAGTGACGGCTGACCGTTTTCGCTTCGATGATATTGACCTGCTCCGTCTGACTCCACGTCAGCGCCGAAAAGTAATCGGCCACAATATCTCAATGATTTTTCAGGAGCCACAATCCTGTCTTGATCCTTCTGAAAATATTGGTCGTCAACTCATTCAAGCCATTCCCTGCTGGACATACAAAGGCCGTTGGTGGCAACGTTTCAAATGGCGAAAACGCCGGGCTATTGAATTACTCCACCGTGTGGGAATTAAAGATCATAAAGACATTATGAGTAGCTTCCCTTGCGAGTTAACGGAGGGAGAGTGCCAAAAGGTCATGATTGCTATCGCATTGGCTAACCAACCACGCCTGCTGATTGCAGATGAACCAACCAATGCGATGGAACCAACCACACAAGCTCAGATTTTCCGTCTGTTAGCACGATTGAATCAGAACAACAACACCACCATTTTACTGATAAGTCATGACTTGCAAGTCATGAGCAAATTGGTGGATCGCATTAATGTTCTGTACTGTGGTCAAACGGTCGAAAGCGCCGTTCCCGATGAATTACTGGTAACACCACACCACCCTTACACACAAGCGTTAAGCCGCGCTATCCCTGATTTTGGTAGCTCTTTGCCCCATAAAAGCAGGTTAAACACCTTATCAGGCGCTATTCCATCCCTTGAGCACTTACCCATCGGCTGCCGTTTAGGTCCGCGTTGTCCTTATGCGCAAAAAACGTGTATTGAAACACCGCGGTTGCGGGTGATTAAAAACCACGCTTTTGCCTGCCACTTTCCACTGAATCTGGAGGAACAGTAATTGATTAATACTCTGCTAGAAGTCAGGAACTTGGCTAAAACTTTTCGCTATCGAACGGGTTTTTTTCATCGTCAACATCTCAATGCGGTAAAACCCGTTAGTTTTACCTTAAAAGCTAAACAGACACTGGCGATTATTGGTGAAAACGGTTCTGGAAAATCAACACTGGCAAAAATGCTTTCAGGCGTCATCGAGCCAACTGCCGGTGAAATCATGATCGAAGGCCATAAACTCACTTACGGTGATTACAGTTATCGCAGCCAACGCATTCGCATGATATTTCAGGACCCAAGTACGTCGCTAAATCCTCGTCAGCGTATTGGTCAAATTCTTGATATTCCCCTTCTGCTTAATACAGCGCTCAATACAATGGAGCGGGAAAAACGGATCAACCAGACATTGCGACAAGTTGGCCTGTTACCGGACCATGCCAATTATTATCCACATATGTTAGCCTCAGGCCAGAAACAGCGGGTAGCACTGGCGCGCGCATTGATATTACAACCTCAGATTATTATTGCTGATGAGGCATTAGCATCACTCGATATGTCTATGCGATCTCAAATCATTAATCTGATGTTGGAATTACAGGAAAAACAAGGTATTTCTTACCTCTATGTCACCCAGCATCTTGGCATGATGAAACATATCAGCGATCAGGTGCTGGTCATGCATCAAGGGGAAGTTGTTGAGCGGGGAAATACAGCAGAAGTGTTGGCTTCTCCTCTGCACGATATGACCCGCCGTTTAATCGCTAGCCATTTTGGTGAAGCACTCACCGCTGATGCCTGGCGGCAGGATATTCCTTAACATATAGAAAACGATAATCACTGCTCGGAGCAGAACGCAAAATACAGCATATTTCTCTCTAGCGTGATAGAATTACTGGGTTTATTAACAATAAAACGTCATATTGATATTGTCTCTGTGAGCAATTTTAATCCATGAATATCATTACCGGCGTTATCACACAAGGATACTGTTATGGGTTTTATGACCGGCAAGCGCATTCTGATCACTGGCGTCGCCAGTAAACTCTCCATCGCTTATGGTGTTGCAAAAGCAATGCATGACCAGGGAGCTGAGCTGGCTTTCACTTATCAAAATGACAAGTTGAAACCTCGTGTTGAAGAATTTGCTGCTTCCCTAAATTCTACTATCGTTCTGCCTTGCGATGTAGCTGAAGACGAAAGCATTGAAGTCCTGTTCACCGAGCTGAGTAAAATTTGGCCAAAATTCGATGGTTTTGTTCACTCCATTGGCTTTGCACCTGCTGATCAACTGGATGGTAACTATGTCAGTTCCGTTACCCGCGAAGGTTTTAGAATCGCGCACGACATCAGCTCTTACAGCTTTGTTGCTATGGCAAAAACTTGCCGTGAAATGCTGAACCCAAATTCTGCTTTACTGACTCTCACCTACTTGGGAGCAGAGCGCTCAATCCCTAACTATAATGTAATGGGTCTGGCAAAAGCATCTCTGGAAGCTAACGTCCGTTATATGGCTAACGCCATGGGCGCTGAAGGTATTCGTGTTAACGGTATCTCTGCCGGGCCTATCCGTACTTTAGCTGCGTCTGGCATCAAAGATTTCCGTAAAATGCTGGCTCACTGTGAATCCGTTAACCCAATTCGCCGCACTGTAACAACTGAAGATGTTGGTAACGCTGCGGCATTCTTGTGCTCGGATCTGTCCGGCGGTATTACCGGTGAAATCCTGCATGTTGACGGTGGTTTCAGCATTGCCGCAATGAATGAACTGGAATTGAAATAATCTGATTAATAATCAGTAAATTTCAACTCACAAAACAAGGCCCGAAAAGCTAGTTTTTCGGGCCTTTTATTATCAATAAAATAATAGATTAATCACTTCATTAAATCATCACTAATAGGTAAAAATTAATTTTAAATTAAAATATAAAAAACAATTGGAGAGAATTATTAAAACCTTTGTAATTAAATAGTTAAACGATATTACCTTATATACCCGTCATCTTTCAAGCTGCCTCTTTGTTGGCTGCACTCACTCACCCCGGCCACATAGTTATCTATGCTCCCGGGGATTCATTCCCTTGCCGTCGCGATGCAACTTGAAATCCATAGGGTATAATTGTTTTACCGAAATAAAAAATATTATCTCGTTTCCTTGCACTAATCAGTAATATGTCCTTTAATATAATCAACAACTTAATTTCATATAATTGATTATTAATGCAATATTTTATTTTTATTATCATTTTAATCTTTTAGGTTTAATATTATATTTCATACTTTTATACAATTTAATGATATTTATTATTTTAGCAAGGTGAATAAAATGAAAAATGATTTTTTAATTATATCCAATATGTTTAAATCAATTACCAATATAAAATTGCCAGAATGCCTGAAAAATCATGATCTATCTCAAGAAATTGCAACTTCTTGGAATAAGTTTAGTGAATCATTATATCACTGGCCATCAGCGCTGGAAGATTATGAATATGCATATAATTCCGATGAACAAGATATTGATAGAATCATTAAAAATATACACAAAGCAACAACTTATTTAGGTTCACTTAGCAGTGGATATTTAGGTCATGGTTATATTGCCAGGGTCGATCATGCATTGAAAGAAATTGAATCAGATTTTAGTAAGCTAAACGATTTCATCTCAAAATTACCACAACTCTTTGAAATGTCTCAAATTAATTTTGAAAGCAAGAAAAACTTCGCAGAAAAAACACATATAAAAATACAACAATTATTAAAGAGTATTCCCGATGGAGAAGATAAAAAACAAATATATAAACTCTCTTTATTGATGGAAGAAATCACTTTAAATATATCAGATGTTTCATTTAGCCTTAGAAATATAAATAATTCAGTCAATAAACTTAATGGACAAATCAGAGCAATTAATAATATTTACAATGAATTAGTCGAAAACTTTAATAAAGAGAATAAAAAAGATATTTTTACAAGAAACTATAGGCAATGCATGATCTATTTTAGTGATTTTACAAATAAATTCAATTTATTTTCCTATGATTACAAATCATTTAGAAAAAATAATATATTAATTATGTTATAATCAATATAAAATGAATTTTTGCAACTATCAATAATCTCTATTATTTATTCCGTATAATATCATCAGTTGTAAAATATGCTATATAACACAAAATACGGGGCAGTTTTGGACAAGTAATTTCATCCAGAACTCTCCTTAAATTTCTCTATTAATGCAACCAATTTACCCCAAAATAACGATAAAAAACCAGATAACCACTCATATAATCAAGTGCATAAGAAAGCACTAATCACGATATGATCAGACCATCGGATATCTATTCAATCATTAATTTGCTATAACATATTTCCATATGCCGTGGTAGTATGTATCAAGGCTATGACAATGCCTTACTGAGTTCCTTTGTCCTATTATATCTATACCCTATGGATTTCAAGATGCATCGCGACGGCAAGGGAGCGAATCCCCGGGAGCATAGCAAACTATGTGACCGGTGTGAGCGAGTGCAGCCAACAAAGAAGCAACTTGAAAGATAACGGGTATATTACCGAAAATTTTTAAGGAGCTATACATGAAACTTTATTACCAACCTGGAGCTTGTTCTCTATCACCCCACATCATACTTCGTGAAGCAGGACTTGATTTCAGCGTGATTAAAGTTGATCTGAAAACTAAAAAAACGGAGAACGGCGACGATTTTTTCGCAATCAACCCAAAAGGCCAGATACCAACTCTCCTGCTAGATAACAATGAGATCCTCACCGAAGGAGCTGTTATTGTCCAATATATTGCCGACCAGAAACCGGACAAAAAATTAATTGCACCAGCCGGAACAATGGAACGATATCATCAACTTGAATGGCTTAGCCATATTTCCAGTGAAATCCATAAAGGATTCTCACCCCTGTTCATGCCAGGAACACCAGAAAATTATCGTCCTGTTGCTATTAATAATCTACTTAGAAGATTCAAGTATATAGATGAAGTATTAGCAAAACAGCCATACATTGCCGGGGAGCATTTTACTGTTGCTGACGCTTACTTATTCACGCTCAGTAACTGGGCACCTTTAGTGCAATTGGATCTATCTGATCTGGTTCATCTTAAAGCTTATCAAGAGAGGATTGCAGAACGTCCAAATGTTCGTGATGCCCTGAAAGCTGAAGGGTTAATTTAAAAATAAAAAACCGTTCCACGCAATGTCCGTGGAACGGTTAAATATCTTAATCCAATTGTGTCGCACAGAATTTATGACCAGGCGCCACCATTCTGTCCTGAGCAGCCACAATTTGTAATTCGTATTCGCCCATATCTTTGGTTGTTACCATCACTTCATAAACCGCAGCAGCGACATGTTCGAGGGCAGTTTGTAAAGGCTCGCCTTTTAATAGATTAACCAATAACAAGCCGCTGGTTAAATCACCCACACCAACTGGCTGGCGTTCGCCAAAATCCACCAAAGGCCGACTTACATGCCAGCTATGTTCTTTAGTCACTAATAGCATTTCAAAACGATCAGTCCGATAACCAGCGCGACTAAGGTGTTTAACCAGTACAATATCCGGCCCTTTATCACATAGTGTTCGAGCAGCCACAACAGCCTGTTCTACATTAGTCACTTTCTGCATACTAAGTGTTTCAAGCTCCAGCAAATTTGGCGCAATGATATCACTTACAGGAAGTGCATCTTTACACAAAAATTCAGCCACCCCAGGCACAACAATACAACCTTTTTCTGGGTGCCCCATAACGGGATCACAGAAATACCAAGCATCAGGATTCACCGCTTTTACCCGTTTTACTATATCGATAATATGGCCCCCTTGCTCCGCTGAACCGATATATCCACTCAGTACTGCATGACAAGATTTGAGCTGTTCAATTTCTTCTATGCCCTGAACGATTTCTGTAAGATGGTTAGCTGGCATAATACACCCTTTCCATTGAGCATATTGGGTGTGATTTGAAAACTGTACTGTATTCAACGGCCATACGTTTACCCCCATCCGACGCATAGGGAATTCCGCAGCACTGTTGCCAGCGTGACCAAAAACAACATGAGATTGAATTGAAAGGATATTTTTCACAATGACGGCCTATATTTTTATTCTGGCTTCTGTTTATAAGATTAAAGTCATAGTAAGAGAAAGGGCAACATTATCATTGCCCCATCATATGTTGGCTGCACTCGCTCACCCCGGTCACATAGTTATCTATGCTCCCGGGGATTCGCTCCCTTGCCGTCTCGATGCATCTTGAAATACATAGGGTATATATAATATGAGCTATTTCCAGCAGATCAAACAATCGTGTTTTTTACCACGACGCAGCAGGGTGTAACGATCAAACAGACGGTTACTGTCAGTAAACAGATATTCAGGTTCAGATTGTTTTTCACCATTAATTGCGACAGCGTTGGAACTGATCATCGTACGCGCCTGACCACGAGAAGGTACCAACCCGGCATTAACCAAAGCTTGTTGCAAATCTGCGCCTTTTTCCAACTCAATTACCAGCATACCATCCTGCGCCAATTGAGCAAAATCCGCTTCGGTCAAATCAGCAGCAGCTCCAGAGAATAAACTTTCTGTAATCCGTTTAGCGGCTGCTAACCCCTCTTCACCATGCACCATACCGGTAACTTGTTCTGCCAACACGTACTGAGCACGAGGAGCTTTACCGCTATTTTTATCTTCTTCTTCCAAAGCATCAATATCTTCAAGATTCATAAAGGTAAAGAATTTCAGGAAGCGATAAACATCAGCATCCGCAGTGTTAATCCAGAATTGATAGAATTTGTATGGACTGGTTTTCTTCGGATCTAACCAAACAGCGCCACCTTCTGTCTTACCAAATTTAGTGCCATCAGATTTCGCGATCAATGGAACGGTCATGCCAAATACTTGTTTCTGGTTGATACGACGCGTTAGATCAATACCAGAAGTAATATTCCCCCACTGGTCAGAACCACCAATCTGTAACTCAACACCATGTACTTCATTCAGGCGAGCAAAATCATAGGATTGCAGTAGATTATAAGAAAACTCAGTGAAAGAGATACCCACATCATCACGGTTCAAACGCTGTTTAACCGCCTCTTTGTTAATCATCTGATTAACTGAGAAATGTTTGCCGATATCACGCAGGAAAGTCAGAACATCCATGTTGCCAAACCAATCATAATTATTGGCTGTTTTAGCGCTATTTTCGCCACAATCAAAATCGAGGAAAGGTGAAACTTGTCTACGAATTTTCTCCACCCACTCTTTAACGGTAGCTTCAGTATTCAATTTACGTTCAGTGGCTTTGAAACTTGGATCACCAATCAAACCCGTCGCTCCACCAACTAACGCCACGGGTTTATGCCCGGCTAGCTGGAATCGTTTTAAACACAGCAAGGGAACCAGATGCCCCAAATGCAAGCTGTCAGCGGTCGGATCGAAACCACAATAGAGGGAGACAGGACCCTGCGCCAGTCTCTCCGCTAACGCATTCTCATCCGTCACCTGGGCAATGAGGCCCCGCTCTTGCAGTTGTTTTATCAGGTTATTGCTAGACATTAATGACTCCATTAATTTGTGTATTTTGTCTGTTGTATAAATCGCGATTTAAAAAGAGTGCGGCATAGGATAAAACGCCAATACTATAAGTGCTAGTATTAAAAATGATAATCCACGATTTATGGTGCAAGCCTGTCAACATGCCAGCTATCGCCTTGCCGTTGATAAATAAACCGATCATGGAGCCGGTTTGCACCACCTTGCCAAAATTCAACAGAATCAAAGGTCACTTTGAATCCCCCCCAAAAGCTAGGCAAAGGCACCTCACCATTCAAGAATTTCTGTTTCAATTCAAGGAACTTCCCTTCTAAAACACCGCGTGCGGAAATACGGGAAGATTGTTGTGATGCCCATGCAGCAATCTGGCTATCTCTAGGACGGCTATGGAAATATTTCACCACCTCAACAGGAGAAAGACGTTCCGCTTTACCAAGAAAAGAGACTTGCCTTTCCAAAGGATACCAAGGGAAATGGAGGCTGATTTTGTTATTGTGCGCCAAATGTTTCGCTTTCCGGCTACCTAAATTTGTATAAAAAATCAGACTATTTGTATCAAAATGCTTCAATAACACAATACGTTGATACGGTTGACCATTCTCATCGACCGTCGCTATAGACATTGCTGTGGGATCACTCAACTTAGCGTCACATGCTTGATTAAGCCAACGCTCAAAAAGTTCGATGGGCTCTTCAGTCAAATCCTTACGTCTTAACCCACCACGAATATATTCACGGCGTAATTCTGCAACATCAAATTCATTATGTTCTGACATTAACGTAGCTCTGTTTATGACTCACTAAATACCCAATAGCTTATCATTGTTATTGATTAATAACAGGATAAATCGCTCCTAAAATAGTTTCAGTACTCGCACCGGTAACAGAGGGTAAATTCCCTGGCACACCTGACATTGTACGGAATGCTAACCAAGCAAATGCCAGTGCTTCCATATCATCACCGCTTAGGCCATATTTATCTGTCGGGCAAACCTCCGTCCCCGGTAATAAGGCAGAAAGTCGACTCATTATCTGCGGGTTACGTGCGCCACCACCACAAACCAACAGACGTTCACATCCACCACTCAACATAATTTGCTGTGATACAGACGCTGCTGTCAGCTCGGCCAGCGTTGCCTGAACATCGACAGGAGATATGTCAGGAAAGTTAACTAATTGCGCCTCCAACCAACTCATATTGAAATACTCCCGACCTGTGCTTTTAGGGGCTGGTCGTGAAAAATAGTGATCAGAAAGCATTTGTCCGAGCAATTTGTTATTAACAACACCTTCTCGTGCCCATTGCGCATCTTTATCATAAGGTTTTTTCTGATGACGCCATACCCAACTATCCATCAGCATATTACCCGGACCTGTGTCATACCCTTTGACAGGTGATCCAGGTAATAGCGTCGTTATATTGGCAATACCACCGATATTGAGAATTATCCTTCGTTCTGTCGAATGGCCTAATACGGCGAAATGAAAAACTGGAACTAATGGCGCTCCCTGCCCACCATATGCCATATCCCTCCGACGAAAATCGCCAACCACAGTTATCCCAGTCAAAGCTGCAATACGGTTATTGTCGCCAAGTTGCATAGTGAAAGGCGTATGACTATCTGGCTCATGCCAAACGGTTTGCCCATGACATCCCACAGCAGTAATATCACTTGTAGTTAACCCTGTTTTAATCAGTAAGCCTTGTACAGCTTCAGCGAATAAAGAACCAAGTTCATAATCCAACCGACCGATTGCCGATAATGTCGTTTGCTGCCCTTGACAGACTGCGAGAATTTTCTGTTTTAATTCGTATGGGAATGGATGCGAATAACTGGCTTGCTGAGCAACAACTTTATCATTGATTGCGGCAAGCACCACATCAACGCCATCCAGACTTGTACCCGACATTACACCAATATAACGACCTGACTTCATAACCATTTAATTTGCCTTCCTGCTTAGAATCTGTCTTGATAAAATCAGAAACCATGCCAATAACTATAAAGCGCAGTGGTTTTGGCTGTATATGACTAATAGACAAACGAAGGAATAAAACCTGAGTTTTGGAAACAACTTCACAAAAAATGCTGAATTTTTCATTAATAGCTATTTCTTTTAAAAATCTCTATTGACGTTTAATATATGTTTAGCACTAGATTGCTAATGTACTGATATTCTATTTGAATAAACTTTTTATTACTTATTGCCAATGCCGGTTGTTAGCCTGATTGCCCAGTGAGCTATCAGATTTCCGCAGTCAGGCATCGAAATTAGGAGTTACTATGTTTAAGCACTTTTTAGTTAGCGCGGTTGCCGTTGCTTCATTATCAGGCTGTGTCAACACCGATTCTCTTTCTGGTGATACCTACACTGCTGGACAAGCTAAGCAGGTCCAAACTGTCTCTTACGGCACAGTTGTTTCTGTTCGTCCTATCAATATTCAGGCGAGCAGCAATGAGAATGTATTAGGCGCGATTGGTGGTGCAGTTCTAGGAGGCCTTGTTGGTAATACTATTGGTGGTGGCAGCGGCAACACATTAGCAACTGCCGCGGGTGCGATTGCCGGTGGTGTCGCGGGCCAAAATGTTCAGGGAGCTCTTAACACAACTAAAGGTGTAGAACTCGAAATTCGTCGTGACAGTGGTGAAAGCATCATTGTTGTTCAAAAACAAGGCAAAACACTCTTTCATAAAGGCCAACGTGTAAGAATCGCAGGCCAAGGTAGTAATATTACTGTTTCACCTCGACAATAAGATATAGATAAGAAAACCGTGACTTCATTTTAGTAAGTCGCGGTCTTCTTTCATCCGGTTAGCATTTCATGGATATCGTCATTACTATCTATTTTGTAATTGGATAATATTTTGCTCTAACTTCTGAACTAAAGTGGAAAGAAAAGCAAGTTCCTCGCGTGAAATACCTCCCAGAATCTCATTTCTTGTGGATTCAATAACACCATCTAACTCCCTAATAACCGATGCAGAATCTTCAGTTAGCTTGATTCTCTTTGCACGACGATCATTGGCACAAGTATGCCGGGTGATAAGTTTTTTTTCCTCAAGCTGATCTAATGTCCTGACTAAAGATGGTTGCTCGATACCGATAGCTTTCGCCAACTGTATCTGAGATTGCTCCTGAGGTAACCGGCTAATATTGTATAACGTTACCCAATGAGTCTGAGTTAATTCTAACGGCTTTAAACGATAGTCAATTAAAGCACGCCAAATACGAACTAACCGTGCCAGATCTGATCCCAATGTAGATTCCAATTGTCCCTCCTTAAATAACTAGCCTACTAAACATAACAGCCAAATTTTTCTAAATCAGGCTAACTAGCCTTAAAAAAGTATATATAACTTCTGTATAATCACAGTAAATTCTTAGTAACTAACTAATTCAGGTAACTATAACCAAGAATAACTAAACTTAATTTAAACTCAGAACAAACAATCAACATACAATATTTTTACCATAAAAACTATCAGAACTACGAATACAAACAAACAGAAACCAATAAATATCATTCAATACTTTATTCAAAGTACTATAAGAATAGCTGTCATCTAAATGCTAAGCTATCTATTTTTACATTAATGTTGTTTTTATTTTACATTTATCACACAATCAAGCTTAAAATTCCATTTAAAACATAAAGTTATGAAAACATCAAATAAGCTCACTTAGCCTTTCCGTTAATCAAGAAATAAAAAAATAACAAACAAAATACTTAAAATTATAGTAGAACATTTATAACTTTGCCAAAAATATAACCCTATATAAGTAAATCATTGAATTGTTAATCCCAATAACCTCAAAAATCGATAATTAAAACAGTGATGGCTGCTCAGGTGGTTCTTCATCTATCTGATTTTGTGCTCTCAATGCACGTAAATATCTTTGCCGGCACAGTCGCAATACTTCACGCTTTTGCCCATCTGACATTTTCATCCAATTAAATCTTTCTTCCCGGCTACGATAACACCCCAGACAAAAACCCCGCTCATTCGCCTGACAAATTCCTCGACAAGGACTGGGAATAGCAAAAAACTCTAGTTGCTCAGCCATCACATCCCGTTTCCTATACAATTCACATACTATATTTAATTATAAACCTAGATAAGAATAAATTATAATTATGGACAAATTGAACTGTAACCGTAAGACACGTTATAGTTAGTGGTTTTTGTGCGATCTACCGCACAAAAATATTGGTAAAACCATTAAATTAGAGGTAATTATGCGTTTACTCCATACCATGATCCGTGTTGGTGACCTACAACGCTCCATTAATTTTTACACTGAAGTGTTAGGAATGCGCCTGTTGCGCACCAGTGAAAACACCGAATATAAATACTCACTCGCCTTCGTTGGCTACGCTGATGAAAGCGAAGGAGCAGTAATCGAGTTGACCTATAATTGGGGAGTTGACCATTACGAAATGGGAAATGCCTTTGGTCACATCGCATTAGGTGTTGATAATGTCGCAACCACTTGCGAATCTATTCGCAAAGCAGGTGGTAACATTACCCGTGAAGCGGGTCCTGTAAAAGGCGGAACAACCATTATTGCTTTCGTTGAAGATCCAGATGGCTACAAAATTGAACTTATTGAAAACAAAAATGCCAGCAACGCTCTGGGTAACTCAATCTGATGTCTGACAAAAAAGAGCCAAACGTCCTTAGTGGACGTTTTAGAGGTTATTACCCTGTTGTTATTGATGTTGAAACTGGCGGTTTTAATGCCAAAACAGATGCATTACTTGAAATTGCCGCCGTTACACTGGAGATGGATGGTGAAGGTTGGCTAACGCCTGGCGAATCACTTCACTTCCATATTGAGCCATTTGAAGGAGCCAATCTTGAACCAGCAGCCCTAGAATTCACCGGCATTGATCCATTAAATCCGCTACGTGGGGCAGTGAGCGAATATGAAGCTCTACACGCTATTTTTAAAATGGTTCGTAAAGGGATAAAAAATAATCATTGTAATCGGGCAATTATCGTTGCTCACAATGCTAACTTCGATCACAGCTTTGTTATGGCTGCCGCGGAACGCACTGGACTAAAACGAAATCCGTTTCATCCGTTTGCAACTTTTGACACCGCTGCTTTAGGTGGTCTGGTGTTAGGACAAACAATCTTAGCAAAAGCCTGCATCACAGCCGGCATCCCATTCGATAATAATCAGGCTCACAGTGCTTTATATGATACTGATCGTACCGCTGAATTATTCTGTGAAATGGTCAACCGTTGGAAACAACTTGGTGGCTGGCCATTAGCAACAACCGCAGAAAAAACTGGATAAATAGCCGAATGGCTAGATTAATATAATCAAATCTAAACAATAATACCCCCCATATATCAACATATGGGGGGATAGCATAATAATCTATACCCGTCATCTTTCAAGTTGCCTCTTTGTTGGCTGCACTCGCTCACCACGGTCACATAGTTACCTATGCTCCCGGGGATTCACTCCCTTGCCGTCGCGATGCATCTTGAAATCCATAGGGTATATAAGTAATTAAAAAATTACTCTGTCGCGTTTTCGTCCTGAGAACGATATTTATCAGCAGTTTCTTTGATTAATGTTTGTAACTCACCACGCTGATACATTTCAATGATAATATCGCATCCACCTATCAACTCACCTTCCACCCAAAGCTGAGGAAAAGTTGGCCAATTAGCATATTTTGGCAATTCTGCACGAATATCTGGATTTTGCAAAATATCTACGTAAGCAAAACGTTCACCACACGCAGATAAAGCCTGAACCGCCTGCGCAGAAAAGCCACAATTTGGCAATTTAGGAGAACCTTTCATATACAATAAAATCGGGTTTTCTTTAATTTGGCGCTCAATCTTCTCTATAGTAGTCGTCATTTTTATTTCCTTTAAACCAACAGTCTGTTGATAACCAACATCGTCACAATATTGCGGAGAATACCATTTTCTCTCACTAATATGTATCCTGATCTCTTCGTATCCTGACACAGATGACATGATTTTCACGGTTATTTATTGTAGAGGTTGTTAAGATGACAGACACAATAGCGGCAGAAAAACAAAGAGCAGATAAAGAGACTATCTGCCCAATTTCCTTTCAACGTAAAGCCCAATTTTTAAATCATCTAACCCGTTCAAAACATCAGGCAAAGATCAAGCAAAGAGCGGCAAAAATGGCAATCATCACCAACGTGCTGACAGCAGTAAATAAACCAAGCTTCAAATCGGTATTCATAGAGCCTCCTCAGAATAAAAAGTTTATAACGACAAAAACCAGTCTATTGAGATGGTTAATTGCCCTTACATAAGGAAAAGTATAAATAGCGATTACCACACATTTTATAACACTGATTATTGCTTTCACTTTTGAGCCAGATCAGACAAAATCCAGGATTTATCGCTAACTTATTGCTAGTCCTTCTATGTAAAGGGCTAGCAAGCGATTAACAAAGCGTTTTAAATTTAGACCAAAAGGTCAGGAGTCTTTCACCTCATGGCAACGATCAAAGATGTGGCTAAGCACGCTGGCGTCTCAACCACCACCGTATCCCATGTTATTAATAAAACCCGCTTCGTCGCTGAAGATACTAAAGCTGCTGTTTGGACTGCTATTAAGGCACTGAATTATTCACCCAGTGCCGTTGCCCGCAGTCTGAAAGTTAACCACACAAAATCGATCGGATTACTGGCAACGTCCAGTGAAGCCCCCTATTTTGCTGAAGTCATTGAGGCTGTTGAAAACAGTTGTTATAGCAAAGGCTATACGCTGATTTTATGTAACTCACACAATAACATTGATAAACAGAAAGCCTATCTAGCCATGCTGGCACAAAAACGTGTGGATGGACTGCTAATTATGTGTTCAGAATACCCGGAACAGTTGTTGGGAATGTTGGAAGATTATCGCAATATTCCAATGGTCGTCATGGATTGGGGACAGGCCAGAAGTGATTTCACCGATACTATTATTGATAATGCATTCCACGGCGGTTATCTAGCTGGTCGTTATCTTATCGAACGTGGTCATCGTGATATTGGCGCGATCCCCGGCCCTCTGGCACGAAATACCGGTGGTGGTCGTCATCAAGGATTCTTAAAGGCGTTAAAAGAAGCCAACATTCCGATCAGAGAAGAATGGGTTATTCAGGGGGATTTTGAACCAGAATCGGGCTATAAAGCCATGCATCAAATCTTGAATCAAAAACAGCGCCCGACTGCGGTTTTCTGCGGCGGAGATGTTATGGCTATGGGGGCGATTTGTGCTGCTGATGAATTAGGATTACGCGTCCCACAGGATATTTCTGTCATCGGTTATGACAATATACGCAACGCTCGTTATTTCTCTCCGGCATTGACCACCATTCATCAACCAAAAGAACGACTGGGGCAGATGGCCTTTTCCATGTTACTGGACAGAATAATCAATAAACGTGAAGATGCACAAACTATTGAAGTACATCCACGTTTGGTTGAGCGACGTTCTGTCGTGGATGGTCCATTTATCGACTATCGTCGTTAATTCGTTTTATTCATCTTGAAGCCATTCAGCATTAAGAGTTTCACTATCGCCAAGATAGTCAAGCAGCCAACTTAATGCTGGAGAATGGCTGTTTTGAACCCATGCCAAACAACATGGACTGTCTGGTAAAGGCTGTTCCAGTTCCAGCACGGTTAGTCTATTCTGCCGAATAAGCGGCATTGCCCTATGCTTAGGCACCATTCCTACACATAACCCTTCGTTTAGACAAGACAGACCGGACTCCCAATCAGGAACCACCAACCGGCGCTGATTATCCAGATTCCAAGTGTCACGCTTCGGTAAATTACGGGATGTATCTTCAAGACACAAACTTGGATAAGGCCGCATTTGATCATCAGATAACGGACCCGGCAACTGGGTTAGCGCATGGTCAGCGCTAACCACACATAACCAAGGCATAAACCCCATATCTCGGAAACTATACCTTTCTCCGACTGGAGCCGCCCGGGTTGCACCAATTGCAACATCAACTTGACTATTCACCAGCGCATCCCACACACCATTAAACACTTCCTGATGAATAAAAAGTTCTATATCAGGAAAATGGTGGTAGAAATCAAGAATAAGCTGGCAACTACGTTCTGGTTTGACAACGAGATCAATAGCAATACTAAATTGCCCTCTCCAGCCGTTTGCAACTTGTTGACACTGGTGACGAGTATCAATCATTTTTTTGATAACAGAGCGAGCTTCTTTGATAAAAATAGCGCCTGCCTCAGTTAATTCTACATCCCGATGACGACGCTCAAACAACGAAACAGCAAGCCACTCTTCCAGTTGTCTTACGGTATAACTGATCGCAGAAGGGACACGGTGAAGCTCCGATGCAGCGGCACTAAAACTGCCTGTTCTGGCAACCGCATCCACAACTTCAAGTGAATATTCTGACCACATAATTTTACCTTTCAATTTTTTTCACAGCACTATGCAAATATTACCATTTCACAAGTAAAAATCACGACATATAGAATATGTGTCAATATTGTTATCTATCCATCACTGCAAATTATTTCAATCATGACATTCAAAGAGAGTAATCAAATGAAAAACTCAAGTCAGTTCATGTTCTACCTTGCAGGCTTGAGTATGCTAGGTTATCTGGCCATTGATATGTATCTGCCAGCATTCGGCACTATGCAACAAGAATTAGATACATCGGCAGAAGCAATCAGTGCCAGCCTAAGCATCTTTCTTGCAGGTTTCGCCTTCGCTCAACTTTTGTGGGGACCTCTTTCAGATCGCTTTGGCAGAAAGCCGATTATCATCACCGGACTATCCCTGTTTTCTATTGGCTGTCTGGGGATGATGTGGGTAACAGACGCTACCCAACTTTTAGTTTTGCGTTTTATCCAAGCCATAGGTGTTTGTTCAGCCGCAGTCTCATGGCAAGCATTAGTTATTGATCGTTATGAGGCCAATCGTACCAAACGTGTTTTTGCAACGATTATGCCTCTGGTTGCGCTCTCCCCTGCCCTGGCGCCCTTGATGGGAGCTTGGCTGTTACAACATGGCGGCTGGCGCATGATTTTCCTAGTCTTACTGACAATTACATTATTACTGTTGTTTTTTACTCTGTTCTTGCAAGAAAATCGCAAAAACCGTGAAACTCAAGCGCAAACAAATAATGTCTCTTTCCTTACGCTATTAAAATCACCGCTATTTAGTGGCAATGTTCTGATATTTGCATCATGCAGCGCCGGCTTTTTTGCTTGGTTAACAGGCTCACCTTCGATTCTCGGTGAGATGGGATATACCCCAGATGACATCGGTCTGAGTTATATCCCTCAAACACTGGCCTTTATCGTTGGAGGTTATGGATGCCGCAGTATTTTAGCCAAAATAAAAAGTGATATTATTTTCCCTTATCTGTTAATTGGCTATGCTGTCAGTATGATTGTGCTCTATTTAATTGCAAAATTTAGCGAGCCAACTCTATTCACCATTTTGGTACCTTTTTGCTTTATGGCTGCAATGAATGGTGCGTTATACCCAATTGCAGTAGCAAACGCTTTATCCGCTTATCCACAAGACAGTGGGAAAGCTACTGCATTACAAAACACGCTTCAATTAGGGCTCTGTTTTATTGCCAGCCTAATTGTATCAGCATTTATCATCAATCCTCTCATATCCACAACCACTGTCATGGTTTCTACCGTTGTTCCAATGACATTAGGATATTTTATGCAGTGGAAAAAAAACGCTGATCGCCACATTCACATAATTGAACAAAATTCTTGATATTAATCAAATTATTATCTCAATAAAGGCTGCTAATTACCAATTAATCGCAGCCTTTATTTATTAATTGATAAAACAATTTTACGCTTTTATACTCAAGATGTTCCCTATTATAAATAACTTGGAATTTGAGGTTTTCAGGAGCAATGACTGCCCCCATTAAACTCATGGATTAGTCATCTTTAAGGTTTTTTACTTTGATTCTTTGTTATTTTTTGCATTTTGCGTCTTAGCATCCTGCTTTGCTAGCTAAAACGAGCTCCTCAATATTCCATCACCCTAACGTTGGAGAGTATATGAGTTCACCCTGTATTGAAAACCCGAAAACAGCCATTAACTCCTGGCAGAGAATTACCAATGAGATGCTAGAAGAAACCGGTATTCAAATTAATGGTCACAATCCTTATGATATCCAGATAAAAAACCCTAATTTCTATAAAAGAGTTTTACAACAAGGTTCGATGGGATTAGGTGAAAGTTATATGGATGGCTGGTGGGATTGTGAGCGGTTGGATATTTTCTTTTATCGCGTTTTACTCGCTGGATTAGAAAATAAAATGCCTAATAATTTCAAAGACACGCTGAGAATCGCAATAACCCGCTTACGTAATCTGCAAACGCCAAAACGGTCATGGATTGTCGGTCATCAACATTATGATTTAGGAAATGATCTTTTTACCCGTATGCTTGACCCTTATATGCAATATTCCTGCGGATACTGGAAACAAGCTAAAACACTGGAACAAGCTCAGCTTGATAAGTTGAAACTCATCTGCGAGAAATTAGCACTCTCTCCAGGTATGACTCTGCTGGATATTGGCTGTGGTTGGGGTGGGCTATCGGCTTATGCGGCTAAAAATTATGGTGTTTCCGTAACAGGTATCACTGTTTCAGCCGAACAACAGAAATATGCACAGAAACAATGTAAGAATCTAGATGTAAAGATCATTTTGAAAGACTATCGGGATTTACATGAACAGTTCGACAAAATTGTTTCTGTCGGTATGTTTGAACACGTTGGACCTAAAAATTATGCAACTTACTTCGACGTTGTTCAAAGAAACCTAAAACCTGATGGCTTATTCCTGCTACATACTATTGGTTCCAACAAAGCTAAAGTCAGTGCTGACCCGTGGATCAGCAAATATATTTTTCCTAATGGCTGCCTGCCTTCTATTGAGCAAATAGCCCACACCAGCAAAAGCCGTTTTGTTATGGAAGATTGGCATAACTTTGGCGCAGATTATGACCGCACATTGATGACCTGGCATGAAAGATTTATTGCCTGCTGGCCTGAAATAGAAAATAACTATAGTCCAACATTTAAACGCATGTTTAGCTATTATCTGAATGCCTGTGCAGGTGCATTTCGTGCTCGCGATATCCAATTGTGGCAGATCATATTCAGTCTAAAAGGTATTGAAGGCGGGTTACGAGTAGCCCGATAATTAACCAAAAGCTACAGGTTTCCACTGTAGCTTTTATACCCGTTATCTTTCAAGTTGCCTCTTTGTTGGCTGCACTCGCTCACCCCGGTCACATAGTTTGCTATGCTCCCGGGGATTCTCTCCCTTGCCGTCGCGATGCATCTTGAAATCCATTGGGTATAGTCAATGTAACAAACATATCCATGTTTAACTCTAAATATTAAAAGGGAAATTCCTATGCTAACTTTAAAAAGATCGCTCTGTTTTTCACTAACGGAAATCATTCACATAACCATTATCAAAGAAGACTGTTTGATCAAATGCTATTTTTCCACCAGAAAATATCAAATCTAAATGATGACTCCCTTTTACACCACCACCCAAACCAAGATGTAAACCAGGATGTCGTTCTTCAAAACCAGCATTTCTGCCATAAAGCGCTTTCACACCCATGTTAGTCCCAATACCAAACTCTTCAACAATTCGGTTTCCGTGATTATGGTTTAGGTATAAATTAAAATCCCGACTAAATTCATCATTTTCGCAATCAAACCCAATAATTTCACCCTCTTTTATATTTATAGTCATCATATCATTGACAACCCCATACTTTATGGCAAAGGGGGCCGTACTCAAAAAAGTACCACTAAAGCTGACACTACCGTTAAGGCTCTTTATATGGCTTGCTATTTCCCCAGGAATAACATCAATATTTCCACTGCCATCAATGGAAGTCCACTTATGGTCTTTTTCTAAATAACCTACAATCGAGTTCCCTTTATTATCTGTATATTGAATCTTCTGTGATCGACTTGATAATTCAATAAGTTTTTTGTTCCTTTCTGTTATTGATGCTGGTGGCTCGCTGAATGCTTCAATGAAATGCGGGCCATAATCTTTAAACAATACAGATTTCTTCCATGATTCAGTAATAAAGCTTCTTATTTTGGTTAGATATTCTGGCCCTTGTGGAGATGCATTCTTTAATGTTGATGATGCGTAAAGAAAAATAAACAAATCACAATCAGATATTTTTTGTTTTACATCGTTCGGTGATGTTTTTTCTAAAAAAGCAAAATCAGACTTTACATCGAAACTCTTCTTATGCACATGCATCTTTTGCGCAATATCGCTATGCTCAGTATCAGATCCGATAAATATTTTTATACATTCATCATTTCTTACTTTACCCGAAATCGCAGGATGATATGATAAACAACGATACATATTCTCAAGACTTTTATCCATGAGGACAATCCTGTTTATTTTTAAGTAAGGGGCGACTCCCCTTACTTATCTATTTATTATACCCGTTATCTTTCAAGTTGCCTCTTTGTTGGCTGCACTCGCTCACCCCGGTCACATAGTTACCTATGCGCCCGGGGATTCACTCCCTTGCCGTCGCGATGCATCTTGAAATCCATAGGGTATATAAAGAACCTTAATTATAAAAAACCGTTAAGGCCAAAGTGCGGTACCAAAAGGTACAACAGCTTGTGCATTCATCATTTCAACAGCATCATCGTGTGTAGGTTCTTCAAGCCATTCATCTAACTCAATCGGGTTTTCCATAAAAAAGTAGCCTCTAAAAATATCATCACGGGGATTAACCTGCACTTTACGAGAAAGAGCATTAACACAATAATAACAACATTAATTATATTGATTAACATAATATGTTAAACACTGCAACACAAATCACAAAAAGGAGCATCGATGGGTTCAATGCTCCCTTTTAGCACACGGTTAATTCTGTTCGAAAGCGACAATCGGAGTCTGCCTATCGCTCCTCATTTATTGCGCATTCTTCCATGAATGTCTCCGGTTGCTGAGAGACAACCTGTTCCCGCTCTTTCTGAGCAAGAACACGCTCCACAGTATCAACAATCGCTTGAGTTTGTGAATCAATCTCAATATTAACCCTCTGACCAAGACGTTTCTTACCTAATGTCGTACGTTCCAGTGTTTCAGGAATAAGGTGAACACAAAAACGATTATTAACCACATCGCCAATTGTCAGGCTAATTCCGTCGATGCCGATAAATCCTTTATGCAAGATATATTTCATTAATTGCTTATCATGGATACGGAACCATATTTGATGATTATTTTCTGAAGTGAAAATTTTAGCTATCTCAGCAAACGTGATGATATGACCGGACATCAAATGTCCACCAATTTCATCCCCAAATTTAGCCGCCCGCTCCAGGTTCACATAATCCCCTGGCTGTAAATCACCAAGATTAGTCAGACGTAGAGTCTCTTTCATCAAGTCGAAACTAATCTCATCGCCTTCTATTTTGGTTACCGTCAGACAACAACCGTTATTGGCAACTGACGCCCCTGTTTCAATACCTGGCAATAATTCAGCCGGGAATTTAACAACATGAGTCCGAAAATTACTTTTTTCATCAATAGCAACCAAGGGTGCTTTTCCCTGAACGATGCCCGTAAACATAGAAGAACCTCTTAATGACTGTGTATAATTATTAATTAGTTTATATCAAGTTGTCATTGATAAATACCACCTGATCATTTGAATATAAACTCAGCATTATTATTGCAATATAGTATTAAATAGATACAATACTCCGGTTAGTAAGCGGTTGATTTTTCGAAAATCGTTTCTTATATACAGATGTCTTTCTTAATATTTTCTACTTTAATAAAAAAGGTGTAATGCGTGCAGAAGTATTTAAAAGAAGCGCGTAGTTTGCTCGCTCTTGGGATTCCCGTCATTATTGCTCAATTTTCACAAACTGCAATGGGGGTTGTGGACACCGTTATGGCGGGTAGCGTCAGTGCAACAGATATGTCCGCGGTTGCTGTTGGCACCTCGATCTGGCTGCCCGTTATCTTATTTGGTTACGGCTTACTATTAGCTTTAACACCCATTATTGCGCAAATGAACGGTTCTGGTCGCAGGAATCTCATTGCTAACCAAACTCAGCAAGGATTCTGGCTGGCGATTTTTCTCTCCATTATCATTATTGCTATTCTATACAACAGCAAGTTCCTGATTGACAGGCAACACAATATAGATCCACTTTTGGCAGAAAAAGCGGTTGGATTTATCCACGCAATAATGTGGGGTGCGCCGGGCTATCTGTTTTATCAGGTACTGCGTAATCAATGTGAAGGTTTATCGAAAACCAAACCAGGCATGGTAATTAGTTTTTTAGGATTATTGATTAATATTCCGATTAACTACATATTCATTTATGGTAAATTTGGCGCGCCCGCTTTAGGTGGTGTCGGCTGTGGTGTTGCTACCGCCAGCGTTTACTGGGTCATGTTCCTGCTAATGCGTTGGTATGTGAAACGTGCATCATCACAAAGGGATATCCGCCCTAAACATCGCTTCGCCGCACCAGAATGGCATATTTTGAAACGCATTTCAGCTCTCGGCTTACCTATTGCGATGGCAGTATTTTTCGAAATTACATTATTTGCCATAGTGGCATTACTGATCTCTCCTTTAGGCGTTACTGCTGTTGCAGGGCACCAAATTGCACAAAATTTTAGTTCATTAATGTTTATGTTCCCAATATCTTTGGCCGCAGCAACCACTATCCGCGTTGGCTATAATTTGGGGAAAAAATCTATCGAGAATGCCCGGATATCAGCCTATACCGGAATTATGGTTGGTTTGGTATTTGCTTGTTTAACCGCAACTTTTTCTATCATTCTGCGAGAGCCGATCGCCTTGATGTATAACGACAATCCTGAAGTTATCACCATGGCATCACATCTGATGCTATTTGCCGCGCTTTACCAATTATCTGATGCCATACAAGTGGTAGGGGCTGGTGTTTTACGTGGATATAAAGATACGCGTTCTATCTTTTATATCACTTTTATCGCTTTCTGGATTCTGGGGCTACCAAGCGGTTATATCTTGGGATTAACCGACTATATTGTACCCGCTATGGGGCCACAAGGGTTCTGGATCGGCTTTATTATTGGCCTGACTGCATCAGCAGTAATGATATTTGCCCGTATTTCATGGACACAAAAACAACCAGATGAGGTAATTTTACAACATTCAACCCGCTAATTTACTTTACTATAAAGCCGGGGATGAATACTTAACTGTTGGAATAAACGACAAACTCACTGTGACAGATGCAAATACGAACAGTTGAGCAATAATTTGTATTATTCCCCTTGCCAGAAGGCTAGCTCACCGTTAATATTCGTCCCCGTTGTCACCAATGCAATTTAGATTGCGTCCGTAGCTCAGTTGGTTAGAGCACCACCTTGACATGGTGGGGGTCGGTGGTTCGAGTCCACTCGGACGCACCAATTGCGTAGTGATTACATCGGTTTACAGTGCGTCCGTAGCTCAGTTGGTTAGAGCACCACCTTGACATGGTGGGGGTCGGTGGTTCGAGTCCACTCGGACGCACCAAGTCTACAGATGGATCTTCTTGTTTTTATTATCTCTTTTCTTGGTTTTGCTTAATTTATTTCCCACGTCAAAATACACTGTTGTTTGTTTACAGACAGTTTGAGCAATGCGCGATAACTCTTCTCTGTTAAGATCTGCATCATTTTTCCTGTTTACCGTTATAATTAATTCATATATACCCTATGGATTTCAAGATGCATCGCGACGGCAAGGGAGTGAATCCCCGGGAGCATAGCAAACTATGTGACCGGGGTGAGCGAATGCAGCCAACAAAGAGGCAACTTGAAAGATGACGGGTATAATCATTTTTTGATTCATTTCACAGAAATAAGTCTCTATAATACGGCGCAATTTAGAGTTGAATGGTTTCAGCTTATTGATTTGCCGAACACGGAAAAGTTACAGATTATCGTATGTATAAGCTCGCATAATTACATGTGCCTAACCTCACACGAAAAACACCGCATGTCTTCCCCGCCACTTGTTCTTAATGATGTTGCGCAACGTTCAACACCACATGGTATCTGCGCAAACCATAAAGTTGGCGATTCACTATTTTATCCAATTAAAACCTGTAGATAGATTGTCATGAAAAAAACTAAAATTGTTTGTACTATCGGACCAAAAACAGAATCCGAAGAAAAACTAGCCGAACTGTTGAATGCTGGCATGAATGTTATGCGCCTCAACTTTTCACACGGAGACTATGAAGAGCACGGCCAGCGTATTCAAAATATCCGTTCAGTTATGACTAAGATAGGTAAACAAGCCGCTATTTTGCTGGATACTAAAGGCCCTGAAATCCGAACTATGAAACTGGAAGGCGGTAACGATGTCTCTCTAACCGCAGGTCAGACCTTCACTTTTACTACTGACACTTCCGTTATCGGTAATAAAGACCGTGTTGCTGTCACTTACAATGGTTTCCCTGCGGATCTGGCTCCCGGTAATACCGTGCTAGTTGATGACGGCTTGATCGGCATGACAGTTAAAGAAGTCACTAAGTCAGAGGTCATTTGCCAAGTTTTGAATAACGGTGACTTGGGGGAAAATAAAGGTGTTAATCTGCCGGGTATTTCCATCAACCTGCCTGCCCTGGCTGAAAAAGATAAGCAAGATTTGATCTTTGGTTGCCAACAAGGTGTTGATTTCGTCGCCGCTTCTTTTATCCGCAAACGCTCCGATGTTCTGAAAATCCGTGAACATCTGAAAGCGCACGGCGGTGAAAATATTCAAATCATCTCTAAGATTGAAAATCAAGAAGGTCTGAACAATTTTGATGAAATTCTGGAAGTTTCTGACGGGATCATGGTTGCTCGTGGTGATCTGGGCGTTGAAATTCCAGTTGAAGAAGTGATCTTCGCCCAGAAGAAGATGATTCAAAAATGTAATATCGCTCGCAAAGTTGTTATCACTGCAACTCAAATGCTCGATTCCATGATTAAAAACCCGCGCCCTACCCGTGCGGAAGCTGGTGACGTCGCTAACGCTATTTTGGATGGTACTGATGCGGTTATGCTTTCTGGTGAAAGTGCAAAAGGCAAATATCCAATAGAAGCAGTGACTATCATGGCAACGATTTGTGAACGTACAGACCGCGTTATGCCAAGCCGTATCGAAGCCGTCCATTGCCGTAACCTGCGCGTAACCGAAGCGGTGTGTCGTGGCGCTGTTGAAACAGCAGAAAAACTGGAAGCCCCTCTGATTGTGGTCGCAACCTATGGCGGTAAGTCTGCCAAATCCATTCGTAAGTACTTCCCTGGAGCCCCTATTTTGGCATTAACCACTAATGAAGTGACTGCCCGCCAATTACTACTTGTTAAGGGTGTTTTTACCCAAATTGTTAAAGAAATCGCCTCTACCGATGATTTCTACCGCATTGGTAAAGAAGCGGCGTTAGCAAGTGGCCTGGCGAAGAAAGGTGAAATCGTGGTTATGGTATCTGGCGCCCTAGTTCCAAGCGGCACAACCAATACATCTTCTGTTCACGTACTTTAATTTAATAGGTCGCTTTATTTCTGAAACACCGTAAATATAGCGGTGTTTCAGGATATTGAATATCTGATTTTCTCCGCCAATATGTTGCAATACCAAATTACTTTCCCAATCATCATACTCACAGATTTCTTTTCATTTTATGCTAGTTAATATTAATAATAATGCCATTCTCTGTTTTCTCGTGGTCAAAAAACGGCTTAACTCTCAACAATGATAATATTTTCCAGCACTACATCATTTGTGGAGAACCCTCTTTACATATCATCAACATCTTTGCCTTGATCATGGCTCATCGAAAGCTTTACCGACTTCGCTTAAGTTCTGGAACTCACCTTTTGTTCCCGTCGTTTTCGCTTGAATCGAGCACAGGATATCTTGACGACTAAAAATCGAAGCTTGCAAAAGTGCTGTTTGTTGCAACGATTCATAGACACCATGATCACGGCTATAAAGCATAGCCCGTTTAACCCCGTTAATAGCCACTGGAGGCCGATCAGCAATACGCCGGGCAGTCGCGAGAGCGCCTTCGATTAGTGTTTCCGTAGAAGGGAACACCTTTACCACCAGCCCCAAATCATGAGCCTGAACCGCACTCAACGTATCCCCAGTCAGAGCAAGATAGCGAGCCACACCACCAGGGATCAAATGTTGCAAACGTTGAAGAATACCTAAGTCAGCCATCATACCAATATTGGTTTCTTCTATACGAAACTTCGCATTTTCAGCAGCAAAACAAAAATCGCACGCAGCAATTAAATCAAAACCTGCACCAAGACAAGCGCCTTGTACTGCGGCAATAATGGGGAATCGGGCATGCTCCAATACGCTTATCGCCTCTTGCATTTGCAATAAGCTGAACTGCATCGCTTCCCGCTCATTAGGATTAGTCGTATTAGCCTCTTTGCTAGAGGCAAAGATTTGCAAGTCAAGCCCACCACAAAATGTGTTTCCCTGTGCAGAAATCACCATTGCCCGCACTTTACCTGAACGACTGAGTTGCTCTACTGTTTCAGGAAATCGTTTCCAAAACCCAAGCGCCAAACTATTTGCCTTTTCAGGACGACTGAGTTGTAAATGGGCGACTCCGTTGTCAATGCTGATGTTAAAATATTCGTTAGATTGATCAGTTAACATAACAAACTCCTCTTACCAGTTTGAATTTGAGCCTAGGATTCAACCTGAACATTGTCAAGTTATTCATCTACAATAAGATTCAGTTAACAAATTTGTTTTAAGAGAAACCCTAAATTTATGTATAAAAAATGGCTTCATTAAATAGATGTCCCGATGGTTCAATAGATGCAAGATGTCCAAAATGTTGTATTTTTTATTTATAAGAATTTTTAACTAAAATTATTTCGAAGAATATCATTCCCTCACGGAATAGGCTTTTTTTGATTAAAATGTTACTCAACGGTTTTGTTTTTTTACATTTAGATGAAAATTATCTGCTCACTAAAGAGAAAAATTGAAATAATTGGTTTTCATGATAAAAATTTATTCTCTTTCTAAAAAACTTTGTGTAATACTTACATGGCTACTTGGAGATTAACTTAAATCTAGAGGGTATTATAATGAATCGTACTAAAATTGTACTGGGTGCAGTAGTTCTGGCTTCTACTCTGTTGGCTGGTTGTTCAAGCACTGCTAAGGTTGACCAACTGACTTCTGATATTCAGACTCTGAATGCAAAAGTTGATCAACTGAGCAATGACGTGAACGCAGTACGTACTGACATTCAAGCCGCTAAAGACGATGCAGCTCGTGCGAATCAGCGTCTGGATAATCAAGTTCGTTCCTACAAAAAATAATTTTTTGTAATTATGTACAAAAATGGCGCACAGTCCATCTGTGCGCCATTTTTTATCATCGGATTCTGTTAGATAAATATTTGCAGGCTTCTTTGTCCGCAATAAAATATTAATTTTCCCGATAGATTGGCCCAGGTTGATATAACGGTGGTAATTTAAACGGTTCAGATACATCTTTATTCACCGCTTGTTCTACACCTTTAACATCATCATCTTCCACCTGTACGATATTCTCTTCTCGCAACTCCTGTTGTGTTTCAGACTCTATGCCTTTACTTACCAGCACCGGCATACCAGAACGACGTACCATCGCTTGTTCAACAATATTCTTATCTGTCTTGCTATTATCAATGAACTTGTTCAAATTGGCTGAGCGGACAATAGGTAATGTCTGTGGATCATCATCCTCTTTTTTAGACAATGGCTGATGTACTTCAATATAACGCTTACCATTTGGTTCTACAGAATACTTAACCGCCTCATTGATAATCTGTACTCGTGTTCCACGGGGAACAGCATTGAATAGCGCTTCAATATCATCAGGACGCAAACGAATACAGCCCGAACTCACCCGCATACCAATACCAAAATCAGCATTAGTGCCGTGGATCAAGTATTCTCCGCGCCCGGCAGCTAAGCGCAACGCAAATGCGCCCATTGGGTTTTCCGGGCCAGCAGGAACAACCGCAGGTAAGATAACCCCCTGTTCAGCATAATGTTTACGGATATTCTTAGTCGGCGTCCAAGTTGGATCTTTAATTAGCTGACTAACAGATGTTGTC
The DNA here is from genome assembly GCF_042879355.1 of Photorhabdus sp. RM71S. Taxonomy (NCBI): domain Bacteria; kingdom Pseudomonadati; phylum Pseudomonadota; class Gammaproteobacteria; order Enterobacterales; family Morganellaceae; genus Photorhabdus; species Photorhabdus sp. RM71S. The sequence goes on from NZ_JBHFKV010000001.1 coordinate 230,079, forward strand.
ATCACTGGCGTATTACGACCGAGTTGCCCAATACCAATAGGATAAACGATGACTTTGTTTTTCTCTTTAGGGAAATAGTAGAGTCTGAGTTCTGCTAGGTTAATCACAATCCCCTGCCTCGGTGTATCAGGCAACAACATTTGTGATGGAATAATCAGTTCAGAACCCTGAGCAGGCAAATAAGGGTCGGTACCTGGATTAGCTTCCAGCATTGCCAGTAAACCAATTTCATATTCGGCAGCAATGGCCTCTAAAGAACGTCCATCATCGGGTACGACCAATGTCGTATTTTCGCCAATTAAACGGCTATTGGCCGCCGCTGGCAAAATATATTCTGTGGCGCTAACGGTGTTAGCTAACCCACTTAACAATAACACGCTAATAAACGTTAAAACTCGTTTCATGCTTGCTTCCTGGAATGACTTCTGAATGTTATCGAATAAATTTAAGTATATACCCTATGGATTTCAAGATGCATCGCGACGGCAAGGGAGCGAATCCCCGGGAGCATAGCGAACTATGTGACCGGGGTGAGCGAGTGCAGCCAACAAAGAGGCAACTTGAAAGATAACGGGTATAAAAGGTTGAAGCCTTATTGGCCGTATATATTATCAGTAGCTATAGAAACGCGTAAGACTGGTATTTAAACCATTTTACTTGCCCTGTTTCGGATAGCACATATCATCGCATGTAACCCCTGCGTGCGTGAGAGAGTCAGATGTTGCTCCAAAGATAATTTGCCAAAATATTCAGTTACATCCAAATCCAGAATCTCCTGGGGTGTTTTATCCTGAAACAAGATAAAGACAATCGCAACCAACCCTTTAACAATAGCGGCATCACTATCACCAATAAATTCCACTTTATTTTGGTGATTTGTTCTTAGCAGTATCCACACCTGACTCTGGCAACCTGCGATTAAGTTCTCAGGTTGGCGTTGTTCGTCAGTAAGAGGAGGCAACTTCGCCCCCAGTTCAATCATATAGAGATATCTTTCTTCCCAATTCTGGCAACGGGAAAAATTACGTAACAATTTATTTGTGTCGGGCCAACTTGCCATGACTTTTTCCTTATCACTCTTTTGATCTATAACTAGTTCAACCCAGTAACAATTCTATTCTCTGCAATGCAACAACAAGCGCATCAATATCTTCTTGCGTAGTATAAATCGCCAATGAGGCCCTACACATGCTGGAAACGTGATAATGTTCCATCAAAGGAAGGGCACAATGATGCCCGGTACGGATCGCTATTCCATATTGATCAAGGAAACTTCCCACATCATAAGCATGATGTCGGCCAAGGTTGAAAGCAATAACCCCCTGACGTTGCTCAGGACCATACCATTTCAGGGTTCTGACCTCTTTCAGCCGTGCCATTGCATAATCCATCAGTGCCTGTTCATGTTGCTGAATTTCATCCAGCCCAAGTGAAGTGACATAATCGACAGCAGCACCAAGCCCAATAATTCCCGTAATATTTGGGGTTCCCGCTTCAAATCGCCACGGTGGTTCTGCATAGGTTATCCCCTTTTGCAGGCTAACCTGTTTTATCATCGCGCCACCCCCTTCCCAAGGTGGCATAGCATCCAGCAGGGATTTACGCCCATAAAGCACACCAATGCCTGTTGGACCATATAATTTGTGACTGGAAAAAACATAGAAATCGCAGTCCAGATCCTGCACATCAACTTGCTGATGCATAATAGCCTGAGCGCCATCGACCAGAATAGGTAACCGACTCCCCTGCTCATTAGCTAGTTTTCTTGCCTGTTTTATGATTTGACGTACAGGATTCACTGTACCAAGCACATTAGAGAGGTGAGTAAAAGAGAGTAATTTAGTCCGTGAATCAATCAAAGAGGCTAAGACGACTTGATCCAACTCGCCATTCTCATTCAATGGCCATACTCTAATTTCAAACCCAATCTGTTCTGCCAGCATATACCACGGAACAATATTGGCGTGATGTTCCATTTCAGTAATAACAATATTATCGCCATTATTGATAAACTTGCGGCCATAACTGTTAGCAATCAGGTTAATCCCTTCTGTCGTACCTTTAACGAAGACAATCTCTTCATGACTTTGAGCATGAATAAATTGCGCCATCTGGTAGCGCACATTTTCAACCATCCGAGTAGCCACAGAGCTCAGGGTATGAATTCCCCGGTGAACTGCCGCATACTGGTGCAAATAAAATTCACTTTCTCGTTCAATAACCGAAACCGGCTTCTGAGTGCTGGCAGCACTATCAAGATAAACCAATGGATGCCCATTAACCCGTTGAGTTAACACCGGGAAATCTTGCCGCACCTTTTTTACAGAAAAAGTCATCTTTCCACTCTCGCTAAACGGTGCTTAATATGTTTCATAACAACGGCCTTCAGGGATTCATCTTCAATAGATTCAGTTAGCTCAGCAGCAAAAGCAAATACCATCATATGCTCTGCATCACGTCGTTCGATACCGCGTGATTGCAGATAAAACAGTTGTTCTTCATCTATCCGACCAACGGTTGCACCATGACTGCATTTCACATCATCAGCGTAAATTTCCAGTTGGGGTTTGGTATCCACTTCTGCCTGTTTGCCCAACAACAAATTGTTATTGGTCATTTGTCCGTCAGTTTTCAATGCATGAGGAGCCACTTTAATCATGCCGTTAAATACCGCTTTGCTCTGATCCATCACAATGGTTTTATGCAACTGACGGCTTTCACAATGCCCCTTATTATGTTCCAAATAAGTACGAGTATCGGCGACCTCTTTTCCTTGCGGCAACAGTAAGCTGTTCAACGACAGATTGGCCCCTTCGCCATTCAACTTAACACTGGTATTGTGTCGGCCAAGCCCTGAGCCTAATAAAAAGCTGATGCTTTTTACTTGAGCATCACGACCAATCACAATATCGTTATGGGCAAAGTGATAGCTTGCACTGTTCTCAACCCCCAGTTTTATATGGGCGAAATGGGCATTATCCTCCACTTCCGCAGTTAATCGGCTTCCTGTCATATGAGGTTGTTGTCTATCAATACTGACGAAATGTTCAATCACGCTGGCACTCGCATTCGTGCCTACGGCAATGTGGTAGCGGTAATGACTACTATTCAATGCTTCACTACTGTGACCACTGGTTATATTCAGCAGGTACAGCGGCTTTTCTGCCACTTGCCCAGCCTTTAATGTAATAACCAAAGGTTGTTGAGCCAAACTCTCTGTCAAATGCAGAAAAATCTCACCCTGTATCGGTGCCGGAAGCCCACTTTTGTTATCCAGTAAACTGAGCTGATATGGCCCAAATTCACAGGAACTCAGTAAAGGTGAAAAACAACCATCCACCATAACGACACGCCAACAATCCATTGGAATCGCCAGTTGTTCGCATTGTGCTACTGTCAATTCCCAAGTTTTGCTGCTGTATTGCTGATTTAACAATTTATCCAACGGCGTATAACGCCAATCTTCATGTCTGAATTGAGGAAAACCGGTTTTAATGGCTTTCTGCCAATGCAAACTGGCATGAGATGAATCCTCACCATGACGGCTGTGGTACAAATCAGCAAAACGTGCTAATGCTTGCTGATTACGTTCTGCAACCTGCCGCACCTTTTCAGCTTTTTCACTGTTGGTCAATAAGCCAGCCATAACCTTGCTCCTCCAACTTTTTCGCCAGACTGAAATCACCGGATTTAATTATTCTTCCCTGATAAAGCACATGCACAAAATCAGGTTTCACATAATCCAAAATACGTTGGTAATGGGTCACAATAATGAATGAACGATTTGGATCACGTAGAGAATTCACACCATTAGCCACAATTTTCAATGCATCAATATCCAGCCCTGAATCTGTCTCATCCAGAATACAGAGTGTCGGTTCCAGCGCGGCCATTTGCAGAATATCATTACGCTTTTTCTCACCACCGGAAAAGCCGACATTGACTGAACGTGTCAGCAAATCCGGCGGCATATCCAACAATTCAATTTTTTCTTCGATAAAATCGGCAAAATCAAAGCGATCCAGCGGCTCCTGATAGCGATATTGGCGAACAGCGTTCACTGCGGTTTGCAGGAAAAATTGATTACTGACACCCGGAATTTCTACCGGATATTGAAACGCCAGGAAAATCCCCTCGCCGGCTCGCTCTTCTGGCTCAAATCCAAGTAAATCTTTGCCTTTAAAGGTGATTTCACCATCATCGATTTCATACTCTTCACGGCCAGCTAACGTTGCTGATAATGTACTTTTACCGGAACCATTTGGCCCCATAATGGCATGAATTTCACCCGGTTTAACTTCAAGATTTAATCCTTTTAAGATTTCATTACCTTCAACACTGACTCGTAAATTTTTAATACTTAACATATTACATGCCTTCGAACGACTTAACGTTCTGTCATAAAAAAGGGAAACCGAGAAAATTCATCCGACGCTGTGTTCAAGGCTGATCGCCAGCAATTTTTGTGCTTCAACAGCAAATTCCAGGGGAAGTTCAGAGAACACATCCTTACAGAATCCATTAACAATCATGGAAATCGCATCATCTTCACTGATGCCACGTTGCAAGCAATAGAACAATTGATCTTCACCAATGCGGGAGGTTGTCGCTTCATGCTCCAGTTGCGCCGTATTGTTCTGTACTTCTACATAAGGGAATGTATGCGCGCCACATTCAGTACCAATCAACATGGAGTCACATTGGGTATAGTTACGAGCGTTTTCTGCTCCCGGTAATATTTTAACCAGCCCACGATAACTGTTCTGACTACGACCGGCAGAAATGCCCTTTGAAATAATGGTCGATTTGGTATTACGGCCAATGTGGATCATCTTGGTACCGGTATCTGCCTGTTGAGTACCGTTAGTCAGCGCAACGGAGAAAAACTCGCCAATCGAGTTATCCCCTTTCAGGATCACACTGGGATATTTCCAAGTAATTGCGGAACCTGTTTCCGATTGAGTCCAAGACATTTTGGCATTTTCGCCTTCACATAATGCTCTTTTAGTGACAAAGTTGAGAATCCCCCCGGCACTATCACCACCGGAAAACCAGTTTTGTACCGTGGAATATTTTACTTCGGCATCTTTATGGATAATCACTTCGACAACAGCGGCATGAAGCTGATAGCTATCACGCACCGGTGCAGAGCATCCTTCTATATAGCTGACATAACTGCCTTCATCAGCAACCAGGATAGTGCGCTCAAATTGTCCCGTTTTCGCAGCGTTGATACGGAAATAGGTGGACAGTTCCATTGGGCATCGAACGCCTTTTGGCACATAAACAAAAGTACCATCAGAAGCCACCGCGGCATTCAGCGCGGCAAAAAAGTTATCATGGCTTGCAACCACACTGCCGAGGTATTTACGGACCAATCCGGGATATTCCTGTATCGCTTCACTAAATGAGCAGAAAATAATCCCTTCTTTCGCTAACTTATCCCGATAGGTCGTTGAAACAGAAACGGAGTCAAAAATAGCATCTACCGCAACAGCTTCACCTTCCCGGACAGGAACACCCAACTTATCAAATGCTTCTTCAATTTCTGCGGTTAAATAGCTATTAGCTTGCTCCGCTCCTGTCCCTTGAACAGCACCAGATTGTGAATTGCAACTATCACCACAAGCACCGCATGAAGGTGCTGAATAGTAACTGTAGTCTTGGTAATCAAGATTGGGATAATGGGCTTTCAACCAATGAGGCTCTTCCATTCCTAGCCAATGGCGATAAGCCTCCAGCCGAAATTCAAGCATCCATACGGGCTCATTGCGTTTTGCGGAAATGGCCCGCACAACCTCTTCACTCAAACCTTTAGCTAACTCATCCGTCGCTACCTGAGTAAAGAAGCCTTCTTTATAACGATGATCGCTAAGCCAAGTCTGCACATCATCACTGATTTCTACATTGCTCTGAGACATATATTGGTACACTTATATACCAAAGCTTTCACCACACCCACAGGCATGTTGTGCTTTTGGATTATTGAATTTAAATATCTGATTTAAACCTTCACGAACAAAATCCACTTCAGTACCATCAATAAATGGCATGGCTTTCAGAGGAACATATAGACATGCACCTTCATTTTCATACCTCAGATCATCAGGTGCCGGATCGTTAACCATCTCAAACACATAGCCAAAGCCGGCACATCCCGATTGCTTAACCCCCAGATATAATCCTTTGCTTTGTGGGTTTTGCTGCATCAACTTTAGGATCTGCTCTGCGGCTCTCGCGGTGATGGTGATTCCTTGCCATGCAGTTTCATTCAGAGAAAAGGTTTCAACACTATTTGTCATAGTTGACCTCACATTTGTTCTATGGTCATTTTTGCCGCCGTTATCGGAGAACTCTACTCCCGTATAATGGTAATGATAACCTTTATCACTTCAACCATTTGTTTTAAGAGGATATACCTTAAGCAGATCGAATTTTATACAAATGCGATGATTTATGTTCATTTCATATGAAGGTATATCTTTAATTTACTGTTTTATCTATAAATTATTAGTTTGATCAATTGTGCTATTTTGTACTTATTGGCGTAAGACAAAAGCACAAAAAGTTCATCAAAAGCACTATTAATGCGAGCTTTCAGAGACACAGGAGAATGGCTCCATCCCCAGTATAAAAATAAAAGCCAGTCAGACAAAACTGATATAGTTAACCGAAAGTACAGAATGAAGGTTGCCATTATGATGATAATATATGCAAATAGAATTTCTGTTTAATTGAGGCAATTAATTAAACGCATTAATAAACAATTTTATCTATACCCGTTATCTTTCAAGTTGCCTCTTTGTTGGCTGCACTCACTCACCCCGGTCACATAGTTACCTATGCTCCCGGAGATTCGCTCCCTTGCCGTCGCGATCCATCTTGAAATCCATAGGGTATATATATTCCACTTCCAATATTCCTTTCTTTTTTATTAATAGTTTTACTAGCTGGTTAATTTAATTCAAAGGTATTACTTGACTATAATAAATATTTTCAAGATGTTGCATCTTATATCAATAAAAGTATACTGCCTCCGGGTGCTTGAGACTTTCTGTCTTGAGCATTATATTCCAGGCAGGAAGAGAAAAGCCCCATCCGACTATAAATCGAAATGAGGCTACTCCTAATGCTGAACAACATAAGGCTAGCCTCTTACCTGACAAAAAGCAAGGAGAGAAGGTGATGAAGCCGCAAAAAATCGCAATATTTAGTTTGATCATTATTTGTGTGACATTACTCCTGTTCACATGGATAACAAGGGGTTCACTCTGTAAGCTCCATGTCAAACGAGGTAATACAGAGGTTGCGGCAATTATGGCTTACGAATCCAGCAACAGGTAAGGCAACCTCAGGCGGGAGGTTTTTACTCCCGCCCTTTTAGATGTTGTTATGGCTTTAGTTCTCAGGCACCCTTTATATTTCAGTGGAATTAGACATTAATTAAAACTACTGAAATTTTAGCATTAATTGATATATACTGGCGTTTACAGATTTAAATAAAAATTTTCAATTAGATTTTTTCCTATCCCAATATTAATTCTTTTAATATCATTCACCACTTCTATTCCATTAGACATTTAAACTTATAGAACATATACAATCAACTCAAATAACCCATAATATTATAAAAATATCGATAAGCTCTATAAATATATATACTTCTTAAAGGTTATCGCAACTCAAGTAAGTTATCTTAAAAAATAACCTTTTCACTTAAATAGTAGGTTATTTCTCCATATCAATAACCTACTTTTATTTTTGTTTTATATTTTATCCAGGCAAAACTGATGTGGTTAACCGAGAGGTACAGCACAAATGTTGCCGCTCATCAAAAATATCAATTCGCCACACCTGGTGATTGCGGCCAATATGAATAGGTTTACATACGCCTTTCACTTCACCACTACGAACCGAGCGAATATGATTAGCATTGATTTCCAGCCCAACAACTTTTTTCTCACCTTCGGAACAGAGATACCCAGCTAAAGAACCGAGTGATTCTGCCAGCACAACAGATGCCCCGCCATGCAATAAACCAAATGGCTGACGCGTGCGATAATCAACCGGCATTGTGCCTTCAATATAGTCATCACCGATATGCGTGATTTTTATGCCCAGATGGCCCATCATACATTGGCTATTTACTTGATTCAGGCTATCCAGTCCAATATCACGTTTCCAAATCATGGGATTATCTCCAATAAAGCTTGCAACGGATGCTTAAGTACTTGCCCTTCTATCCTCTTAACCTGACTGCGGCAGGAATAACCGGAACTTAGACAGCGCTCCAATGGAAATTTCTGCAAGGCAGGTTGCCAGGATAACTTATAGATACCAATAGAGTGTTCTATGTTTTTGTTTTCATGACCATAGGTTCCGGCCATGCCACAGCAGCCTACACTGATATTATCCAGCTTGCTACCCAACCGATGGAAAATTTTTTCCCACTGTTGACTACTGCCCGGTAGCATAGTCACTTCGGTACAATGTCCAAATAGATACCATTTATCACCGGATCTTTCTTCATGGCCACTTTTCTCTGGTAAGGTATTAATCAACCATTCATGAACAAGCTGAACCTCAAACTTCCCACGCTGTTCTCCCAAAATTTCTTTATATTCGTCCCGGTAGCACAGTACCAGCGCTGGATCGATACCGACCATAGGAATACCCAACTCAGCAACCCGGTTCAGAAAATCTGACGTCTTTTTGGCCGTTTTAGCAAAACGGGATAAGAAGCCTTTGATATGTTGTGCTTTACCGTTTGGAGAAAATGGCAGCAATACGGGTTTATATCCCAATTTTTCTACCAAATAGGCAAAATCAGCCACAACTTTTGCATCGTAATAACTCGTGAACGGGTCCTGAACGATCAACACGTGTTCGTTACGATGAACTTGTTCCATTTTTTCAAGCTGTTCCAGTGTGGTCGAAAGTGCATAATGACCCGCCAGTTGTTGGTGCAGCGTCGGGCTGGATAACAAGGGTAAATCCACCATGCCGATAGTCCGGCAACTCAATTCTTGCATCCACGATTGTTTCAGGAAGAAATTAAAGACCCGAGGGACCTTAGCCATTAATGGCGTACTGCTTTCCGCACTCGCCACGATATGATCACGTAAAGGGCGAAAATAGCGGCCGTGATATAACTCAAGAAAACGTGCACGAAATGACGGAACATCAATTTTAATCGGGCACTGTGTTGAGCAAGCTTTGCATGCCAGACAACCCGACATTGCCTCTTTCACTTCGTGAGAAAAGTCATACTCCCCACGCCATGCCTGCCAGCTATTGCGAGTCTTTTCAATCAACCCACGCAAACTTGGTCGTTTTTGCTCTAATCCTTGTTTCAGTAGCGTCGGCTCCACCCCCTGTTCCGTCAAAAGGCGCAGCCATTCACGCACCAGTGTTGCGCGTCCTTTCGGCGAATGGATACGTTGCTGACTCACTTTCATTGATGGACACATCGGGCTTTTTACATCGAAATTAAAACAGAGCCCATTCCCATTACACTCCATAGCGCCACGGAATGTATTCCTAACATTTACCGGAATTGTCCGGTCATAAGTTCCTCGCTTAACAGCATCGACCTTCATCATAGGAGCATCAATCCCCATCGGCGGACAAATTTTACCCGGATTCAAGCGGTTATCCGGGTCAAAAGCAGCCTTAATCCGGCGTAATTCTTCATACAAGATGCTACCGAAAAATGCCGGGCTGTATTCAGCACGAAATCCTTTACCATGCTCTCCCCACAGCAAACCACCATAACGTGCCGTAAGACTGACAATTGCATCAGAAATCTGTTTCATCAGTATTTCCTGCTGAGGATCACACATATCCAACGCTGGCCGAACATGCAGCACCCCCGCATCCACATGACCAAACATACCATAATTGAGATGATGGCTATCCAATAGTTGCCGAAATTCCGCAATATAATCAGCAAGATGCTGTGGCGGCACACACGTATCTTCCACAAAAGGAATGGGTTTCGCCGCACCTTTACTGTTACCTAACAAGCCAACCGCTTTCTTGCGCATGGCATAAATACGCTCAATATCAGCTAACTCTCGGCAAATTTGATAACCAATAACCCCAGCTTGCTTGCTATCCATCAGTTCATCAAGGCGCTGACAAAGTGTTTCTACTTGCCGGTCTATCAAAGGTTGATCATCGCCACTGAATTCAACAATATTCAACCCCTGCATATCTTTGTTCGGAACATCAGTGATAAATTCCTTAACTGAATGCCAGACGATATCCTCACGCGCCAAATTCAGCACCTTGGAATCCACGGTTTCAACCGATAATGCCTTTGCCTCCACCATAAAAAGGGCGTTACGCAGTGCAGAATCAAATGAATCATATTTCACATTCACCAATCGCCTAACTTTTGGCAGCGGAGTAATATCCAAAACCGCTTCGGTAATAAAAACTAGCGTTCCTTCTGAACCGGTTAAGATACGACCTAAGTCAAATTTCCGCATATCGTCACTGAAAACATGGCGCAAATCATAACCGGTCAGAAAGCGATTAAGTTTGGGGAATTTTTCAACGATAAGTTCACGTTGTTCACGGCAACGACTAAGCACCGTGTTATAAATGCGACCGGTAACAGAATCCTCTTGCGCAATCGATTCCGCCTGGACTATATCCATAGCGCGGGTGTCAAGTAATTCCCCCCCTAATAGAACTGCCCGTAGGCTAAGAACATGATCAGAAGTTTTACCATAGACTAATGAGCCCTGACCGGATGCGTCAGTATTAATCATACCGCCCAATGTTGCACGGTTACTGGTTGAAAGCTCCGGTGAAAAGAAATAACCATATGGACGCAAATATTGATTCAGTTGGTCTTTAATCACACCCGCTTCAACTCTGACCCAACCTTGCTCCGGGTTAATCTCAAGAATGCGATTCATATAACGGGACATATCCACCACAATGCCGTCATTAAGCGCCTGGCCGTTTGTGCCTGTACCGCCACCGCGTGGAGTAAATGTCAAATTCTGATATTCTTTTTCACCTGCGACACGAGCCAGTAAAACCACATCGGCACTGGATCGAGGGAAAACGACAGCCTGTGGTAAGAGTTGATAGATACTGTTATCTGTCGCCATTGTCAGACGATCGGCATAACTACTGGCAACATCTCCGGTAAATCCTTGTTCCTTTAATGTATCCAAGAACTTCTGTGCGACCTCACTGACGTGCGGTGCTTGTGATATGCGTGGGATCATTATCGTTTTGACCCTTTTAAAATGAGTGTCCACATTGCTTTATTTATACTATCTTTGAATCAATGCCTTAATCAGCCGTAACCATTTACCACCGTTAACTGATTTGTCTGAGAAGGCAAGCGTTTACCTTATCATAATATTCACCTATTTTGAGTAACCTGTAGATAACATCCTATTTATTCATTATCTTTAGCGCCACTAAATCCCTGAGAGAAATTAACTTATGGACAAATCTCAACCGCATTACGACCTCCCCAAACTATTATTTACTTTAATTTTCCTATCATTGTTAATCGTTACCAGTTTTTGGGTGATAAAACCTTTTATCTTTGGTTTTGTCTGGGCAGGCATGGTTGTCATCGCCACCTGGCCATTATTAGAAAAACTACAGAACAGTTTGTGGGGTAAGCGCTGGATTGCTGTCTCCATCATGACGCTACTGTTAATCCTATTATTTGTGATCCCTATCGCATTACTGGTTAGTAGTTTATTGGAAAACAGCGCGCCATTAATCCAATGGGCTAAATCCCCCTCTCATTTTCAGATACCGACAATGACCTGGCTGAATAACATCCCTCTGGTTGGCGATAAACTATACAGCGGTTGGAACTCACTCATTACTGATGGTGGAAATGTTCTGATAGCTAAAGTCCAGCCTTATGTTGGAGAAGCAGCAACCTGGTTCTTTACTCAAGCAGCAAATGCCGGGCGTTTCGTATTCCATCTCGGTTTGATGGTGCTATTCAGCGTGCTCTTATATCTAAAAGGAGAACAGGTGACGATGAGCATTCGCCATTTTGCCATTCGCTTGGCAAATAAACGCGGAGATGCCGCCATCCTGTTAGCAGCACAATCCATCCGTGCCGTAGCGCTTGGAGTGGTGGTTACCGCATTGGTTCAAGCCATTATCGGTGGTCTTGGCTTGGCTGTTTCAGGCATTCCTTATGCTACATTACTGACAGTACTCATGTTTGTCTGTTGTGTCGCTCAACTCGGCCCATTACTGATTTTAGTTCCCGCTGTTGCCTGGCTTTATTGGACAGGTGATACAACCTGGGGAACCGTGCTACTGGTCTGGAGCGGTATCGTAACGACAATGGATGGGTTTCTTCGCCCATTTTTAATCCGTCTGGGCGCAGATTTACCTATGGTGCTAATATTAATAGGCGTTATTGGTGGAATACTCTCATTTGGCATGATTGGCTTATTTATCGGCCCCGTTGTATTAGCAGTTGCTTATCGTTTATTAATCGCATGGATGAATGAAGTCCCAGAACCTAAAAATGATTTAGCCGAAACTGAAAAATATCTGGAACAGAAATTTTCAGAATAAATTTGTATGATAATTAATTCTGACTTATATAGCGAAAGAGAGTTAGCTCTTTCGCTAAATCATAATCTCAATAAAACTTATCATTCTTCTGAGGTGCTGATTTATTAAATATCATTATTGTAAAGTAATTGTTAAAAAATCGTTAAATTTGGCTCATTATAGCCGTAAATAATACGTAAATTAGGACAATTCTTAATGAATAAACTATTTAACTAAATTAATATAAGTGGGCTATGAACGAGACGTTTATTTCTCCTTTTGATGGTTCTACTTGTTAGAAACACCTATATTGCTGTGTGTAGTCCTTGCCTATCACGCCCATGATAGGCTTTTTTTTTGCTATTTTTATACTTTCCCTTAGAACGATAATTAACGACTCTAGTTGTTAAAAAACCCGCCATTATTTTGACGGGCCTTTAGTTTCAATTGAGTATTATTCTCAATTAACTCACTTTCGCTAATCCTAACCAAGTTTTTACAACGGTATCTGGATTTAATGACAGGCTATCAATCCCTTCTTCCATCAACCAATGAGCAAAATCCTGATGGTCTGAAGGCCCCTGACCACAAATTCCCACATACTTGTTTTGACGCTTAGCCGCTTGAATAGCCAATGAGAGCAGCGCTTTGACCGCATCATTACGTTCATCAAATAGTTCAGATACCACCCCAGAATCCCGATCCAAACCAAGAGTCAGTTGAGTCATATCATTAGAACCAATAGAGAAGCCATCAAAATGTTCAAGGAACTGTTCTGCCAGAATTGCGTTGGACGGAATCTCGCACATCATAATGACTTTCAATCCGTTTTCACCGCGCTTCAACCCTTGGGATGCCAATTCAGCAATCACTGCTTCAGCCTGCGCTACCGTACGAACGAACGGGATCATAATTTCAACGTTGGTCAACTCCATATCATTACGTACACGTTTAACGGCTTCGCACTCCAATGCAAAACAGCGACGGAAACTGTCAGAAACATAACGCCCTGCACCACGGAAACCTAGCATAGGGTTCTCTTCATCAGGTTCATAAATGTCACCACCAACCAGATTGGCATATTCATTGGATTTAAAATCAGACAAACGGACAATAACCCGTTTCGGCCAGAATGCAGCCGCCAGAGTGGCAATCCCCTCCGTCAAGCGCCCAACATAGAACTCAACCGGGTTGTCATAACCTGCCATCAGCGATTTTATCTCTTGCTGCAACTCAGGAGTTTGCTGATCAAACTCCAGTAATGCTCGGGGATGTACACCAATCATCCGATTGATAATAAATTCCAAACGAGCAAGACCTACACCATCATTCGGCAAACGGGCAAAATCAAATGCACGATCTGGATTGCCGACGTTTAGCATAATTTTTACATCAAGCTCTGGTAACTGATCGACTTGAGAACTTTGTACAGTAAAATTCAGTTGATTTTGATAAACAAAACCCGTATCACCTTCCGCACAGGACACTGTCACCGACTGATTCTCTTTCAAACGTTCCGTTGCATCACCACATCCAACAACTGCGGGAATGCCCAATTCACGGGCAATAATCGCTGCATGACAGGTCCGGCCACCGCGGTTAGTCACAATCGCAGCAGCTTTTTTCATAATAGGCTCCCAATCCGGATCGGTCATATCAGTAACCAGAACATCACCCGGTTGGATGCGATCCATTTCATTCAAGTTGTGAATAACTTTTACTCGACCTGCACCAATACGATGGCCTATGGCACGTCCTTCCACCAATACCTGACCTTGTTCATTCAGTTGGTAACGTTCCATAACCTGCTGATTTGAGCGGACAGTTTCAGGACGCGCCTGAACAATGTATAACTTGCCGTTATGACCATCTTTAGCCCATTCAATATCCATTGGTCGGCCATAATGTTTTTCAATTAGTAACGCCTGACGCGCCAATGCCTCAACTTCTTCATCAGCTAAAGAGAAACGATTGCGTTGTGATGCTGGTACATCTTCGATGCGTACCTGCTTGCCATGTTCTTTATTGTCAGCATAGATCATATGCAGTTTTTTAGAACCCAGATTACGTCGCACAATTGCTGGTTTACCCTTATTCAGGGTTGATTTATGAACATAGAACTCATCCGGATTCACAGCGCCCTGAACAACCATCTCACCCAATCCGTAAGCAGAGGTAATAAAAACAACCTGATCAAACCCTGATTCAGTATCAATAGTGAACATCACACCGGAAGAGGCGAGATCAGAACGCACCATACGTTGTACACCCGCTGATAATGCAACCCCCCGATGGTCATATCCCTGATGGACACGATAGGAAATAGCGCGATCATTAAACAATGAAGCAAACACATGTTTGATGGCAACCATCACAGTATCAATGCCTTGCACGTTTAGAAAGGTTTCCTGCTGCCCGGCAAAAGAGGCGTCAGGCATATCCTCAGCCGTTGCCGAAGAACGTACAGCAAAAGAGGCTTCAGGCTCTCCTTCAGACAACTGTTGATAAGCATCCTGAATATCTTTTTCTAGTTGTGGCGTAAATGGTGTATCAATCACCCATTGGCGAATTTGTGCACCGGCTTTAGCCAGTTGATTGACATCATCAACATCCGTTTCATCCAGCAAGTCATAAATACGCTGATTGACACCACTTTGTTCCAAGAAATCATTAAATGCCTGTGCTGTCGTGGCGAAACCATTCGGGACAGAAACCCCCAACTCTGACAGGTGAGTGATCATTTCTCCCAGGGAGGCGTTTTTACCACCAACCCGGTCAATATCATGCATACCTAATTGGTTATACCAAAGCACATTACGCGGAGTGAGGTCATTATTGGGCATTAAAACAATCCTTTTAGCATTCGTGAGAGATACCCGTTATCTTTCAAGTTGCCTCTTTGTTGGCTGCACTCACTCACCCCAGTCACATCGTTATCTATGCTCCCGGGGATTCGCTCCCTTACCGTCGCGATGCATCTTGAAATCCATAGGGTATACAAATCGGAAAATTGGCACTGCATAGCGCAGTCATAAATAGACTAACACAATGTTTTCGCACACATAGAAAGGTGAATCGATCAACCCAACACATTATTTTTTTCTTAGGTATACTTTGCAGAAAATCGAAACTCGGTTTCATTTAACTAAACGATTGGAAAGATAAAAGGTCACTATAAATATCATGGCAAAATTCAGATTAGAAACATCAGCGAAACGTAATGGTCGTAATAGTGTTGAAAGTGTTGAACGCACTGTCTTTTTTATTTCAGATGGCACGGCAATTACCGCAGAAGTATTGGGCCATGCTGTCTTATCACAATTTCCCATCAAAATAACTTCTTATACTCTTCCTTTTGTTGCCAGTGAAACCCGCGCAGAAGAAATAAAGCAACAAATAAATCAGATATATCAGGATACGCGTATAAGACCTTTAGTTTTCTATTCTATTATCTCTTCTGGAGTGAAAAATATTATTACCAGCAGCGAAGGATTTTGTCAGGACATTGTACAAACACTGGTAGCGCCATTACAGCAAGAAACCGGGTTGGAACCCAAACCCGAACTTAATCGCACTCACGGCCTGACTGAGAAGAATCTCAGCCAGTACGATGCACGTATAGCTGCTATTGATTATGCCCTGGCACATGATGATGGTATCTCTTTACGTAATCTTGACCAGGCACAGGTTATCCTATTGGGCGTATCCCGCTGTGGGAAAACACCCACTAGCCTCTATTTAGCCATGCAATTTGGTATTCAGGCTGCAAATTATCCTTTTACTGCGGATGATATGGACAATTTACAATTACCTGCGACATTAAAACAATTTCAACATAAGTTATTCGGTTTAACTATAAGCCCTGAACGGCTGGCAGCGATTAGGGAAGAACGTCGAGAAAATAGCCGTTATGCATCATTGAGGCAATGTAGAATAGAAATTTCCGAAGTTGAAGCTTTATTCCGTAAGAATAAGATTAATTATCTTAACACCACCAATTATTCTGTTGAAGAAATCTCAACCAAAATAATCGATATGATGAAGCTAAACCGCCGAATGTTTTAAAAATATATCAATAGGAATAATGGAAAAAAATTTATCATATGATTAATTATATCATTTGTTTAACTTAGTCGTTTTCGTTTATTGTAATTTCAATTACCTATAGATATGCCTGCTAATGTGAAACGAACTTCGAGAAAATATATGTACAAAACAGATGGTTTAAGGACTCACCGTGTCGACAGTTTGGTAACACCTCAAACTCTTGCAATTCAATTTCCCGTATCCGAAAAAATCGTCAACAATGTGACAGCGTCACGGAAACGTATTGCCGATATTCTTTGCGGGAACGATCCACGGCTTATGGTAATCATCGGTCCTTGCTCTATTCATGATATTGATGCCGCTTTAGATTATGCTCAGCGACTGAACAGATTGCGTGAAAAATACCAGCACAGACTGGAAATTATTATGCGCACCTATTTTGAGAAACCACGCACAGTGGTGGGCTGGAAAGGTTTAATTTCAGATCCCTATCTCGACGGTTCTTGCCAGGTAAATCGGGGCATTACTTTGGCCCGGAAATTATTGGTTGACGTCAATGAGTTGGGTTTACCTACGGCAACCGAGTTTCTGGATATGGTGACCGGCCAATATATTGCCGATCTGATCAGTTGGGGCGCGATCGGAGCCAGAACAACAGAAAGCCAGATTCACCGAGAAATGGCATCCGCCCTCTCCTGTCCAGTTGGCTTTAAAAATGGAACGGATGGCAACATCCGTATCGCCATAGATGCAATCCGTGCAGCCAGTGCCTGTCACACATTTCTCTCGCCAGATAAGCACGGCCAGATGACCATCTATCAAACCGAAGGCAACCCATACGGCCACATTATTATGCGTGGAGGCAAACAACCTAATTACAGTGCTAAAGATATTGCTACAGCTTGTACTCAACTACGTGAATTTAATTTACCAGAACATTTAGTTATCGATTTCAGTCATGGTAATTGTCAAAAAATTCATAAACGCCAACTGACTATAGCAAAAGAGGTGGGCCACCAGATTCAAGAGGGTTCTACCGCTATTGTCGGTGTGATGGTTGAAAGTTTTCTGGTTGAAGGCACCCAGCAAGTCATTCAGGGGCAACCGCTAAATTACGGTCAATCGATCACAGATCCTTGTCTAAACTGGCAAGATACAGAACAGCTTATTGACATTCTCGCCGAAGCAGTAAGTTACCGTTTCTAAATCCTTATTCCGAGTTAGCCTTTTTCATTCATAAGAGGCTAACTGACAACACATTAATTAAATTTCATTAATATGTTGCTCCTGACCACCAAAAATATTGCTTGAAGTCACCTCTTTATATAACGATAATAATTCTCACTATGATAATAGTTAGTATTCGCAAAGTGGTTTTATGACTAAAATATGTCACCAACATTCTTGTATTACACTTGAAAAACAATGCAACACCTATCCTGCTGAAATTGTAGAAATTGGCTACATTGACAGTAAACAACTATTAGGTGAGCTAGGAATTACCAGAATTCGTCACCAAGGAGAATTCTACCAATTGCGCCAAACTAAAGCCGGTAAGCTGATACTAACTAAATAAAATAATAACTCAGCCAGCCACCCGGATCGCGTATCGGGGCAGCCAGCTATATCCATAACTCATAAAATATTATTATGGAGATTCGCCTGATGTCTCAATCTGCAAGATCAACACTCAAACTATCAGCATTAAGCTTGGCAATTATCAGTAGTATTCCGGCTGCTTATGCGGCAACAAAATCGCTCGATGCCGACAGTGATAAATCATCCCGCGAGGTGATAACTGTTTATGCAACAGGTAATGAAAGGGATAGTTTCGACGCTCCCATGATGGTAACTGTGATAAAGAGTAAGTCACCACAAAGTCAGACAGCCGGTAATGCTAACGACCTCATCAAAAAAATACCCGGTATTAATATAGCCGGTACAAACCGTGCTAATGGGCAAGATGTTAGTCTGCGTGGTTATGGTCCAAAAGGTGTTTTGACGTTGATTGACGGTATTCGCCAAGGTACCGATACCGGTCATATCAATGGCACGTTCCTGGACCCAGCACTCATTAAACAAGTCGAAGTTGTACGCGGCCCTTCCGCCCTACTCTACGGCAGTGGTGCCTTAGGCGGTGTGATCGCTTATCAAACTGTCGATGCCGCAAATCTTCTGCAAGCTGGTCAAGATCACGGATTCCGCGTTTTTGCCCGCGGTGCAACGGGTGACCATAGTATGGGCTTTGGTGGTGCAACGTTCGCGAAATCAGAATCCCTGGATGGTGTATTTGCCTTCAGTACCCGTGATTCAGGTAACATCCGTCACGGTGGTGGTGTGGTTGCCGATAATGACGAATTTATCAGTAACCTGATGGCAAAAGGCAGTTGGAAAATTGATGACAACCAGTCCTTAAGCAGCCAATTACGCTATTACCGTAATGAGGCTAATCAGCCTAAAAATCCGCAATCTCTTACTAGTAAAAATAATAAACCTAAATCATGGACTGATCGCACGACAACTCAACGTGACGCCCAACTCAGCTACCAATTAAATCCAGCAGAATATGATTGGTTAAATGCCAAAACTGACCTTTATTATTCCGATATCACTATTGATGCCCGTACTAAAGAGAAGGGTTTCGAAGGCCGTAAACAGAAAACCTATGGCGTAAAATTGGAAAACCGCTCCCGCCTGTGGACAGACAGCCCTCTGGCACATCAATTTACTTACGGTGGTGAAACTTACAAACAGAGACAGACCCCAAAAGGTAACACTGATAGCTTCCCTGATGCTGATATACGCTTTTATTCCGGTTGGTTGCAAGATGAGATAACGCTGCGCGACCTGCCAGTCTCTATTGTCGTCGGTACTCGCTATGACAACTATAAAGGAACGAATTCTAAATATAAGGACGTCAGCGCTGATAAATGGTCTTCCAAAGGAGCTATTAGTATTACACCAACTGACTGGTCGATGCTGTTTACCTCTTATTCTCAAGCTTTCCGTGCACCGACGATGGGGGAAATGTACAGTGATTCTATGCACTATCCTGGAAACTTCTGGACCCCTAATCCAAATCTCCGTCCAGAAAGCAACGAAACGTGGGAATCTGGTTTTGGATTACGTTTCAATGATCTACTAGCAGATAACGACGAGCTGAAATTTAAAGCGAGTTACTTTGATACTAAAGCCAAAGATTATATTAAGTCAGATGTAGTCAACCGAGGAAGGAACACAACATCTGTTAATATATCTAGCGCCAAGATTTGGGGATGGGATGCTTCCATAAACTATGAATCCAATCTGTTCTCTTGGGAACTGGCTTACAACCGCACAGAAGGTAAAGATGAAAAAAGCGGTGGATCTCTTGATAACCTCAGCCCAGATACTATCACCAGCATACTGGAAATCCCTATTGCACAAACCGGTTTCTCTGTCGGCTGGGTAGGTCAATTCACCAAGCATACTGACTTCAAAGGTAAAGATGCTAGAGGTAGAGATCCTAAACAACAGGCAGGCTATGGCGTTAATGATTTCTATGTCAGCTATCAAGGTGAAGGAATGCTCAAAGGTGTGACTACTACAGCAGTTTTAGGCAATGCTTTTGATAAAGAATACTACTCACCACAGGGAACACCGCAGGATGGCCGCAATGCCAAACTGTTAGTCAGTTACCAGTGGTAATTAAATACATGTATTTCAAGGAGTTAAATTGTGAATTATTCACTTTATGAACGTTATCTACAAGCCAAATCCGATAACAAAGCCAAATATGCCCGTGATCTGGCAGCCTATCTGAATGTCAGTGAAGGTGAATTATTACATAGCCGTGTTGGTATCGATGCCAAACGCCTTAATGTTGACGCCCCAACTTTACTGGAAGAGTTAGCTGTTGTTGGTGAAATTAAGGCGATCACCCGCAATGATTTTGCTGTTCATGAACAAATTGGCCGGTATGAAAATACCCATTTCAGCAGCCACGCTGGGCTGGTCCTGAACCCTCGTGAACTCGACTTGAGGATATTCTTTGGACATTGGAGTAGTATATTTTATCTGGTTGAACCCGCAAAAAATGGTGTGCGCCACAGCATTCAATTTTTTGATCATCAGGGTGACGCATTGCATAAAGTTTATGCAACAGGTAATACTGATATAACAGCCTGGGAAGCACTGATAGAAAAATATCAGGCAGAAGACAACCCCACACTGGTCATCAAACCTATAGAAGAAATCACCTATTCAACTCTAACAAATGAATTGAAAGCACAGCTTGATAAAGAATGGCGAGCAATGACTAACGTTCATCAATTCTTCACGTTACTTAAAAACCATAATCTGAGCCGTCAACAAGTTTTCAATGCGGTACAGGATGATCTGGCTTACAAGGTGGGAAATTCTGCACTGAATGAACTTATCAACGCCGCTTATAACGATCAGAATGAGATCATGATCTTCGTCAGTAATCATGGTTGCGTACAAATTTTCACCGGAAAGCTGGAACGTCTGATGCCACATCAGGAAGAAAACTCAGATCAGAAATGGATTAATATCTTTAACCGCAATTTCACACTACATTTAATAGAGAGTGCTATTGCTGAAAGCTGGGTAACCCGTAAACCAACAGAGGATGGTTTTGTCACCAGCCTGGAGTTATTTGATGCTAATGGCAATCAGATTGCTCAACTGTTTGGTCAGCGTACAGAAGGCACTCCTGAACAAACTCAGTGGCGTGAGCAAGTGGCTGCTCTGCCAAAACTGCAATCAATACAGGAAGAGCGTGTAGCATGAAACAATGGCTTCTGACATTTGTCCTTACGGTATCGTTCAGTGCTTTTTCCACTGAACGGATCGTCACTATCGGTGGCGATGTATCTGAAATTGTTTTTGCACTTGGTGAAGGTGAAAAAGTTGTCGCCAGAGACAGCACCAGCCAGAAACCAACCGAATTGCTTGCCTTACCCGATGTCGGCTATATGAGAATGCTTAACCCTGAAGGCATTCTCTCTATGAATCCGACACTGGTGCTAACCAGTGAGTTGGCAAAACCTTCACTGGCACTTAAGCAGCTCCAGGATTCTGGTGTAGAAGTGATTCAGATAACCGGAAAAGCAGCGTTAGAAGCCGTTCCTGAAAAAATTAAGACCGTCGCTAAGGCGGTCAATCAGACTGAACGCGGTGCACAACTGATTCAACAATATCAAAAAGCACTGGCAGAAATACCAACAACTACCTTGCCGACTCGTATTCTGTTTGTGATGAGTCACGGAGGTATCATGCCAATGGCTGCCGGCCAAAAAACCGCAGCGGACAAAATGATTCGCGCTGTTGGTGCCACTAATGCCATGCAAGGTTTCAACAATTACCGCCCACTTTCCCAGGAAGGTGTTATTGCCAGCGCACCAGATCTGTTATTAGTGACGGAAGATGGTATTAAATCAATGGGCGGTTTGGATAAAATCTGGCAATTACCCGGATTGAAACACACCCCTGCCGGTCAAAAACAACGGGTTTTAATTGTAGATGATATGGGGCTACTCGGTTTTGGCCTCGAAACCCCCTCAGTGATGAAACAACTCAGACAGGCGGCGGAGAAGACTCAATGAGCCGTATGAAGTCTCCGGGTTTGGGCTTGGCGTTTCTTTGTTTGTTACTGTCCGGGTTGGCTATTGGTTCTGCCAATATTGGCGCATTATCATTATCTTTCAAGACATTATGGGAATCTTCCATTAGTGATCCCCAGTGGCAAATCTGGCTGAATATCAGATTACCAAGGGTGCTATTAGCCATACTGGTTGGCTGTGCTTTAGCGACTTCCGGGGCTGTAATGCAAGGGTTATTTCGCAATCCACTCGCTGATCCTGGCCTACTAGGTATTAGCAGTGGAGCCGCATTGATGGTTGCAATGGCAATTGTTCTGCCAGTTAGCCTGCCATCTGTCATCGCTGTGTATGGACATATTATCGCCGCTTTTATTGGCAGCCTGTTAATTTCATTACTGATTTTTTCACTCAATAAATATAATTACGGAAATCTGGCCCGCTTATTACTCGCCGGGATTGCTATCAATGCCCTTTGTATGTCTGCTATTGGTGTCCTGAGCTATATCAGTGACGATCAACAGCTACGACAATTCTCTTTATGGATGATGGGTTCACTCAGCCAGATAGAGTGGCCGACGTTGGCAATTACAGCTTCTTTAATTATTCCCGCTATTATCCTAACATTCAGTCAGGCCCGTAAACTGAATCTGCTGCAATTAGGAGATGAAGAGGCCCACTATCTTGGTATAAATGTCCAACGCACTAAATTCCAGTTATTACTACTCAGCGCCCTGCTTATTGGCAGTGCTGTTGCATTAAGTGGTGTTATTGGATTTGTTGGACTAGTTGTCCCACATTTGATCAGAATGAGATTTGGTGGTGATCATAATTGGCTACTTCCCGGTGCTGCTTTAGGCGGAGCTTCTCTTCTGCTTACCGCAGATACACTGGCAAGAACATTAGTCTCACCAGCAGAAATACCCGTTGGCCTAATTACTGGTTTAATCGGCGGCCCATATTTTCTATGGTTGATACTCAAACAACCAGGGCCGGGGAGCCGCACATAATGGATGCCATAAAAAATAATATTTCTCTGCAAGCACAGAATTTAAGCTATTCAATTGGCAACCAGAAAATTATTGATAATGTTTCGCTCTCGGTAAATAAAGGCGAGATTGTCGCCATCATTGGGCCAAATGGCGCTGGGAAATCCACATTATTGCGACTATTAACGGGATATATAAAACCTGAACATGGGCAATGTTATTTACATGGAATACCCATTGAGCAATGGCCTGCGGAACAATTAGCGCGCACTCGTGCCGTCATGCGTCAACATAGCTCACTCTCCTTCCCTTTCAGTGTGGAAGAAGTGATCGCTATGGGGCGCTCTCCTCATGGTATTCATCATAAACAGACAGCAATTGATACCGTTATTGAACAAACGGATTGCCAGGAATTACGTCACCGTGACTACCGGCAACTCTCTGGTGGTGAGCAGCAAAGAGTACAACTCGCTCGTGTCCTTGCCCAACTTTGGCATCCAACACCGACAGAGTGTTGCTTGTTTCTTGATGAACCAACATCGGCCTTGGATCTCTACCACCAGCAACATACTTTACGCCTGCTTTACCGACTGACACGGAAACAGCCTATGGCTATGTGCTGTGTTCTACATGATTTGAATCTTGCTGCTCTCTATGCAGATAAAATCTTTCTATTACATAAAGGGAAGTTAGTCGCTGCGGGTACACCAGAAGAAGTACTAAATGATCACACTCTGAGAAAATGGTATCAAGCAGATCTTGGCATTACCCGCCATCCTGAGACTCAACAGCCTCAGATTTATTTGAGGCAATAACAGTAAATTTGACAGGCAAATTATTTCAGCCAATTGCCTGTCTTACTCTTTACTTACGAAACTTTATTGCATCAGGCAGATACCAGAAAGTTGAAATCAAGCACAAGCAATAACCCAGAAGTTCACATCCTTCCTCAACCATATTTTTTGCTGTTCGATCAAAATGTTCAAGCATCAAACCTTTCCATAATTCTCCCATACCAAACAAACGGGAAAAAACGAGTACACACAAAATACCTGCAACCATCATGCTGTAACTTTGATGGCGCGTAAAATGAACAAGCCCAGCCAACGTATCCCTACCTTTATAAGCAGAGTAAAAAATACAAATTAGCGCTAACGGAATAGCAATCCACGCCCAGGCACCATGAAATATTTCATCAAATATAGCATCCAGCTCTCTTATCAATAAACAAGCAAAAAAACCTGATATCAAAACTAATGCAGGACGTAATTGACTATTCTTTTTCGCTTCCAGCAGAAATACAGCAGAAATAACAAACAGTATACTTTCCTGAGCAATTTCAGTTAATGAGTTCTCCTTCACTGCATTCTGCAAATAGATAACATCAATAAAGAGTAAGCCTATGATCATGGCTAAAATCAGAGCATAAAGAACAAAAAATGCCAACTTTTTAGTTAAAAAAGCCAAGTCCGATTGCATTACAACCTCCATTAAATTAAATGACGAACGATGATACTGTTTTGAATAAATTAGTGAAGATCATTTGATGCTACTTATTATTAAAACAAAGGAAATTTGCATAAATGATAATAATTATCAATTATAAATAGCATTTTTTGCCTATAGATATCCCGGATTTATTTTAAAATACACTCATTAATAACTATAGTTATTATCCTTATAGAAATAACTAACGAAATCTAATATTTTAGCAACTAGCCCACTATCAGTGGGAGGTGAAAATGTCAGAAAGTGTAGTGAATGATATTGTCAGATGGCTCGAAACTCAGCTCCAACGTAACGAAGGTATAAAAATAGCGACCATTGCTGACAGAAGCGGTTATTCAAAGTGGCATCTACAAAGAGTGTTTAAAGAAGTGAAAGGCTATACCTTGGGTGAATATGTTCGTAAGCGGCGTTTACACGAAGCAGCAAGATCTCTGCGTGAAGAAAACCTACCAATCCTTGATATCGCCTTACAGTATGGTTTCAGTTCTCAGGCAACATTTACCCGGATCTTCAAAAAGCACTTTAATACCACGCCTGCCAGATTCAGAGAAAATGGCAATCTCCCTGAATTAAAGTGCTTCTTAGGTCATAAGCAATAACCGAGAGCGCCTAATAACCTTATTGATAGTATTCGCTAATGGTCAATATTTTATTGACCATTTAACTCTTATACTATTTTAATTCACTAACACTATAATAGATCAAAAAACCAAATAAGGATTTTCCAGATAACTATTGGCTAGTCCCGTTTTATTCACTAGAAATGAAGAACAATTACCACATATACCAGCATAAGTGATTTCGGATAATAACTTTATTAAATGACAATAAAATCCATTCAATTTTATAATCCACGATAAATAAACTGATTAATATAATTAAAAAAGGCAGATTCGACTAATAAGTGCAATTTTTCAGAAGGGCGGTCAGTTGCTATAGTAGGCATCTTTCTCGCCAAAGGAAAATGCACTATGGCCTATACACAACTGACCGAAAC